>JAZREB010000347.1:0-32643 GCA_045660585.1 Faecousia sp.
ACCATCGACCTCCGTGTTTGCAAGATCCTGAAGTGTCAGGAGATCCGTAAGGCTCGCAACAACTACAAGCTGACCCTCTTCGACGGCAAGGATAAGAGAGTCATCGTCTCCAGCCTGAAGGACTACTACAAGCCCGAACAGTTAGAAGGCAAGAAGATCATTGTGATCGCCAACTTGGAGCCTGCCCGTCTCACCGGTGTCACCAGTGAAGGTATGCTCTTAGCTGCTACCAACAATGCCTGCGGTTGTAAGGTCATCTTCGTAGACGACTCCGTCCCCGAAGGCACCCAGCTCCGCTGATTGCAATTACAATACCCCTTCCCAAGGTCACGCGGGAAGGGGTTCCTTTCAAATCGAAAATCCATTTTTCATAACAGAAAGGGTCCTATGCCATGAGTCGTACAAGTAAAATTATTCTTTTGATCCTTGTTTTCCTGGGATTGTCCCTATCGGTCTTCCTGGCCTCCGAGGAGATCACCGCCTTCAAGAGAGCCATCCATTCCCGATTCTCCAAGGATCCGGACACCACTGTCGCAGAAACCGAACCCTCGGCAGAAGATGCGGAATTTGCCGAAATGTACGCATCCTTCCCTGCCTTTGCCCATAAGGAAGACGCATGGTATCAAGACACCCGTCTGGTCTATCATGCCGGCGGCGGTGTGGACGGCCTGTCCTACACCAATTCCAGAGAAGCCGTAGAAGCCACACTTCCCCATGGCAAGGTGCTGGAAATCGACTTCTTTTACACTGCGGATCGGGAGCTTGTCTGTATCCACTCCTGGCCCTACATCACAGGATCCGAGGAGCCCATGACCGCAGAGGAATATAAGGATCACAAAATCTTTGGCAAATATACCACCATGAGCGCAGAAGATATGCTCGCACTCATGAAAGAGGACAAGGACCTCTATATCGTCATTGACACCAAGGAAGATGATGCCGTCTCCGTGATTCGGGATCTAATGGATCTTGCAGGGAATGAAGCGGATGTGGTAGATCGTTTTATCATCCAGCTCTATGAAAAGGGCGTAAAGGCACGGCTGTTGGAGGTCTATCCCTTTGCAGAAGAAAACTTCCTGTTCACCTGCTACAAATACGGAACAGATCCCACGCAGATCCTTCGGATCTGTATGGAAGAAGGCATTTCCGTCGTCACCGTGGAATATGGTACGTGGAGTGCCGACACCATCGACCTGTTCACCCAAAAAGGGATCCTGATTTTTGAGCACACCGTCAATCGTCCCGACCATGTACAGAAAGCACTGGATCGGGGTGTTTACGGTGTCTATACGGATTTCCTGACCTCATTGGATCCCTGATCCCATAGTTCACTAAAGCAAAACGGAGGGTTTCCCGACACCCTCCGTTTTGCTATTGCCTATGGAATTGTATTTTACTTAAAAATCCTGTCAGTAGATACTAAGCTCCATAGCTCGGCTCAGTTCGGTCAGCATATGGATCCCTGCCACACTGTTGCCCCGTTTATCCAAGGCGGGGGAGAAGACCGCAACTCCCATTCGGTTGGGGATCACACCCATGATACCGCCCCCTACACCACTCTTGGCAGGAAAGCCCACATGCAGGGCAAACTCTCCGGATCCGTCATACATTCCGCAGGTAGCAAGGGTAGCATTGACATAGCGAGCAAAGGCTCTTGGGAACATCTGCTCCCCGGATGCAGGGTCTGTGCCGTGGTGGGCAAAAACATTGGCGATCCGCGCCAGATCCACGCAACTGACCAGGATGGAGCAGGCCTTAAAGTAGCAATCCAGGAGCTCCTCTGCAGGATCGTCGATCATGCCATAGGCCTTGAGCATATAGACAAGGGCACGGTTCTTGCTCCCTGTTTCCTTCTCGGACAGATAAACAGCATGATCTATACCTAAGTCTTGATTTCCCGCCAGCTTCCGGGCAAGTGCCAACAGGCGTGTAAACTTTACTTCATAAGAATCCCCATGGATCAAGGTACACAGCGCAATGGCTCCGGTGTTGATCATGGGATTGATGTGAGCTCCCGTCAGTGCCTGATCGCTGTAGTTAAAGGCATCAAAGGGCTTTCCTGTTGCCTCTACTCCAACCAGTGCCCGTACTTTTTCCTCTCCGCTGTCCATGAGAGCAAGGAGCAGGATCAGGGGCTTAACAATGCTCTGCATGGTAAAGCGATCATGGCAATCCCCTGCCCGGTAGCTCTCCCCGATGTGAGTCGCCACACAGATCCCGATTTTCTTGGGATCCGCAACAGCAAGTTGGGGGATATAGGTAGCCACACGACCCATGGTCGTATATCCCCTACATTCTCTAATGATTTGTTCCAATAATGTGTTCATAACATTCACTCCCTTTTCCTGTCCTTTAGGACAGAGGAAAAGCAGGGTGCGTTCCCTGCAAAATTTGTTCGGTCATGCTTTGGGTTTGGGCTACCCATTGGGGGAATTTTTCTTTTAATCCCTCTATATGCTCGGCGGTTTTTTCACGGTTTCCCATAGCCGCATACAAAATGGCGGCGGTAGCATCCGCCCCCGGTTGCGCCGGGTATTTTTGGCCTTCTTTCCATGCCCGTTCTGCCTCCGGATACCGATGGAGCATGGTCAGGCAGGAGGTCAGATTGGTATAGGCAGAGCCCAGAACCACTTCGTCCATATCCTGTTCCGACATTTCCAGCAGACATTCGATAGCCGTCTTGTAATAGCCTTCTGCCTTTTCAAATTGGGCGCCGGCGTGGGCAGCTTTCGCCAATTTCAGATATGGTAGATAGAAGCGATGACCGATTTTGCCCGCTTTTTCGTACCATTCCAGCATTTGCGCCCTTGACCCACTCATTTCAAAGCACAGCCCCACAAAAAATGCCCAGGCCGCCTTGTCCTCGTCATAAATACAATAGGGGCGGATCTCTTTCAGTAGCTCCATTCCCTTTTTAATATCCCGTCTGCTGATGTGGTTGAGGGCTTTTATCACCATAATACGCACCTGGGGATTTTCCTCAAAAGCAGGCTCCAAAATAGGGCCAAAGGCCTGTCTGTGGACTTCCCAGCTTTGCCGTAGGGCAAATTCCGCACTCTCAAAATCAATAGGCTGATCCGTCATCTTTCCTACTCCCTTCCGCAAACAACAGAGATTCGGTCTTTTCTGTAGAGAGGGACTTTCAAGTAGCGCCCTCCGATTCTTTTTCCCCTTTATCATATCACATTTGCCGCCAAAAGGCAATGAAAAAGGCGGAGGCCTTGCCTCTGTAGGTGTTACACCTATCAACCGCTGTCCTTAACTTGACATAGATGAATTGTCGAAAAGGAGACTTTTAATTTTTTTCTCACTTTCGACAAATTCCGATTTTGGGGGATGCACAAGTGTTAATTTCTAGAATGACAAACAGCGCAAGCGGTATATCGCCGCCTGCGCTGTATAAAACGGTATCAATATTTCTTTTTCAGCACCAAGTAACAGGCCCAGTAAAGAAGCACCAGAATGCTGACGGCAAAGCCTGCTGTTATTGAGAGCAGATCCTGACCCAGCAACTTGAAAACAATGGCACAGATGGCTGCGATCAAAACAAACAGATATCCGGCCCATGCCCACGCTTTGTTGCGGATAAAATGGTTGCGCTCGTCCTGTGTCTCCACATCCCATTTTTCGCGATAAGATTCGTCTTTTTTGTAGCGCAGAAACCGGATTACACGAACTGCTCCCATAGCGATCAATGCACCGCCCATTCCGCTCCAGAAGGAATCCACAACCTCCAGCATTCCAAGAACCATCAGAACTGCGCCAAAGATTATATAGATAATATAAGCTATCATTCTTCTATCGTTTTTCATTTAAATCTCCTCCTCTTCAAAAACGAATATATCTTCAATAGTCATTCCAAAGTATTTTGCTATCTTATATGCTAGCATGATAGACGGATTATACCGTCCGTTTTCCAAAGAGCTGATAGTCTGCCGGGAAACACCCAAAGCTTTTGCCATTTCATCCTGTAAGATTCCCTGCTCTTTTCTTATGTTCTCGATTTTGTTCTTCACAAGGCACCTCCTTACCAAACGTAAAGCTTGCTTTACGCCAACAGTATAGCATATTGTATTTGGAATGTCAAGCACGCTTTACATATTTTCAAGAAAGAAAAGGCGGGGAATTGCCCGCCTTAATTACGCTGCTGCATCCAGCATATTTTCAATGAAGATGCCATATCCGGTGGTGGGGTCGCCCACGAGGACGTGGGTCACGGCGCCGATGAGTTTGCCGTCCTGGATAATGGGACTGCCGGACAGGCGTGATGTCAATAGGGACAACCTAATTTTACCGAAGCAAAAAATTTATATGATTCTATACGCCTCACATATCCAAACTATCCCCATTCAGAAGGAAGTCATAAATGCTGATTACTAAAATTCCTTCTTCGCTATACCAAGGTGCCGGGCAATCCTTTACTACGATAATTTTCTTAAAAGAATCGTCGATTCGGAGCAGAGAGTGGGATTCTTGCTGCATTTTTGCCTCGTCCGGAATCGCAAAGGCAGACTGGACATAGTAGCGTTTGGAGCCTTTGTTGCAAACAAAATCTACCTCCAACTGCTTACGGACTGTTTTGCCCTCCTTATCCTTGGTCGCAATACTTACGAGGCCTACATCTACATTAAAGCCCCGATTAGCAAGCTCGTTGAAGATGATATTCTCCATGGTATGGTTCTCTTCCATTTGGCGGAAGTTAATTCGTGCGTTTCGAAGCCCCACATCTGCGAAGTAATATTTTAGTGGCGTATCGATGTATTTTCTCCCCTTAATATCGTAACGAGTGGCCTTGCTAACAACGAAGGCATCACAGAGATAATCTAAATAGCTCTTGATGGTATTTACACTAAGGGTTTTGTTTTTCTTACTCTTAAATGTATCCGCCAGCTTTTTGGGATTTGTCAAAGAACCTATGCCGGAGGATAGAATATTGATCAGATCCTCAAATTCATCTTTATTGCGGATCTTATGCCGACCGACAATGTCATTGATATAGGTTTCGTCAAAAAGCCGCTTAAGAAGTTCGATTTTCTGTTCCGCTGTTGGTAAAAGTACAACCGGGGGAAGACCCCCGTATAAAACATATTCGTTCCAACCATCATACTTATTACCCGAGTAGACGGACATAAATTCCGCAAAGGACAAGGGTGCGATATGCAATTCATCCCCGCGGCCTCTAAACTCCGTAATAATATCCTTGGACAAAAATTTCGCATTGCTACCTGTCACATAGACATCTACATTCTGCATTCGCATAAACCCGTTGAGAACAGATTCGAACTCACCCAAAAGCTGAACCTCGTCAAGAAGAATGTAATACATCCTATCATCTGTGATTTTTTCCTTTACATAGGGATACAGAATTTCCGGATCACGGTATTTTTTGTTTTCAAAAGAATCAAATGCGATTTCGATAATATGCTCACGGTCAACGCCCTCGGCCTGCAGATGCTTCTTGAACAGCATAAAAATCAGATAGGATTTTCCGCATCTGCGCATACCGGTCACAACTTTAATCAAACCATTGTGCTTTTTATCAATCAGCTTGTTCAGGTAAAAATCTCTTTTAATTTCCACAGTAATCACTCCTATTGAATTTTTTTGCAACTATCTTCATTTATTTTCAATATCATTATATCCATCAACTGCGATCAAGTCAACATCAAAAATGCAATGACAGGAGCAAATCGCCCCTGTCATTGCGTTTTTATGATGCCGCATCCAGCATATTTTCGATAAATATTCCATAGCCCATGGTGGGGTCGTCGATGAGGACGTGGGTAAAATGATGATGCCGACGGCTGTGTGTAAGCCGATGATGCCTACATGGGCTTAAATTTTTGGAAGCCGGGGATATAGGTCGATTTCGATCTGCCCGTTGGCTTCCTTTTTATATTCGATTTTCTTCAGAATTTCTTTAAGAAGGCTGTTGCGTTCCTCGTTGGACATCTCGTCATAGCTGGCAAGTAAGGTTTCTGTCTGGGGAATTAGGTTCGCCTTTGCAGCATCGCTTTCTGACATTTGAGCAATTGCAATTTCGTTTTCGGAAATCTTATCCTTGAGTTCTAACACTGCGGCATTGAGTTTTTCTTGACGACCTCTGAAAATTTCAAGAGTGTAAACGCCCTGCTCAACAAGGTTATAGGCATTGTCTAATTGAGCGTTTAGCTTCAGCATCTCGTCAGCATATTTCTTGTTTTTCTTTTTGAGAGCCTCGATGTCCTTGGTGTATCCCACGGTGTCAATTTTTACACGATAGCCTTGGAGCCAAGTCCGAAGGGCTGAAATGATTTCCTTCTCAACTACATCAAAGTCAGCACTGACATTGTGGCAGTTTCTGCTGTTGACACAGCGTAATCTCGGTCGGGAATCTCTGGATTTTGAACAGGTGGTTCTACCGATCCGCTTGCCACAGTTTGCACAAAACAGCAATCCTACAAAGGCATTCTGCAATATGAAGGCATCCTTTACCTTTGCAGATGGCTGTTTCTCCTTACGGATCTGCTGTGCAAGCATGAATTCTTCCTCGGTGACAAGTCCCTCGTGGAGACCCTCATATACCCTGTAATCTTCAATATTCTTCTTGCTTCGGACTTTCTTTTTGACCTCACCGTTTTCGATGGTTTTGATTTGCTGACGCCAGCCACGGCGAATTTTCCCCATATAAACAGGATTCGTGATAATGTTAGTGATGGTGCTATATGTCCACAAATCTCCGTGTCGTGTGGGTACACCGTTGTCATTGAGATAGTTGGCAATCACTTTTGTCCCTGCGTGATTCAGGAACATTTCAAATATCTTTTTGATGTGTTCTGCCTCATCCGGGTGGGGCTCCAAAGTGTATCCCTTTTCGTTGGGCAGCTTGACTCGTCTGTATCCATAGGGGGCAATGCTATTGATGTACTTTCCCTCGGAAGCAGAGCTTTCTCTGCCTCGGATCAGACGGCGGTTGATGGTCTTGTACTCACGGCGACTCATGAAGAGACCGAATTCAAAATACTCTTCATCAAACTCATTACAGGGATCATAGGTTTTGCTGGGGGTGATAATTTTCGTAGAAGAATACTGGAATACCTGACTGATGTACGCCTGGTCTGCGCCGTTGCCTCTTGCAAGACGTTCAAGGTCAACCACCAAAACTCCGGCATACAGGCCCGCACTGACTTCCTCTAATAGTTTTTGAATTTCAGGTCGTGCGGCTATGGATTCGCCGGATACGACTTCGTAGTAGGTTTTAGCAATATAATATCCTCGGTCCTCTGCAACTTTGTCAAGAATGGATTCATGACGCTTCAAGGTGTCCTCAACACTCAATTCAGCATAATCACGGTCAAAGCGAGATTTTCGGAGATACTTTACATATTGCTCCATAAAGGTGCCTCCTTTCGATATAAAATTATAATCCGATACCCGAAATAAATCAATGATATCGAACTATGTAATATCTGGAAGGTACCCAGTCTATATTAAGCATAGGAACCCCGCAAAGACAGTCTTTACGGGGAGATCCTTTGCATTGTTTTCTAAATTTACGGCTGAGCTGTTGTTCCTATAGGCTGATTGTTGGGGATAACAGTAGCAACTGTCTTCTTTTGCGGGTTTACAAGAGACTTGCGCTTGTAGAATTCGGATACAACTTTACTTGCGGAACCGATTAACTGCTTGGGATCGGATTCCAAAAATTCATCGTGGATTCTTACGGTGGATATCTCATTTTTCAATTCATGTACGACCATATACTCATTCCTTTCAAAATACCAGTATTCCTATTATTACCCTGTTTTACTTTTGTATTCAGTGCACGGTATTCGTGTCAGTTTACCAATCCTCGTTCCTGCCCCCGGATCTCGACGGCGTATGTCCACTTCGTTGGTGCGCTCGGATTTCTCGTCATGGCGTCACTTTGCTCGGAAGGTATCCCGGATTGCTGATCATTCGATTTTCAATGTGCAATGTGCTACTGCTATGGCAGTTTTTCCCTTTCGCAGGCACACCCATATTATAAAACCAAATATCTCTTTTGTCCCGAGCATATCTGACGGATTTTTAACAAAAACCCGTCACTTTTGACGAAATCACTCTTGTTCTCAGCTATTGCGTGAAATCACTTGGTTATGCTTCAAGTCTAAGGCTACGCAGTGTGGTAGGGTCTTAAGTTTCTCTGTTTGTCAGTTTATCAATCCTCGTTCCTGCCCTCGGATCTCGACGGCGTATGTCCACTTCGTTGGTGCGCTCGGATTTCTCGTCATGGCAACACTTTGCTCGGAAGGTATCCCGGATTGCTGATCATTCAATTTTCAAGGTTCAATACGACTCGGTTTCGGAATTTTATCTGTTTCCCAAGTACATCCATATTATAGAAATATAGGTTTTAATTGTCAGCCCCAAATATGTCCCAATTTCAGCAAAAACTGCCCCAAATTTGGGACAATGAGCCAAGAAAGAGCCTCCGATCCGATTTAGTGCTTTGTATTGCTCCCACACAAGGTCAGTCATTTCAAGAATCTGTCTTATGTGGGAGTGCTCTTAAATTTTACCACACTCCAAAAGGAATGTCAGCACCAGATGTGATGCATTTGGATCCAAAATTGCACCACATCTGATGCATTGCTCTCATAAAATGAACTCAGTATAAGAGAGGAAGAAGTTAAAAAGTTTCGTGAGTAGTGGAAGGGTCTATCTTTCCCAACGGTCTTTTCGAACCGAGCGGTTTGCTTGCCCTCTTGAGGAGGTACAGTCGGTACGGGTGTTTCGTCCGTTCTCAGCTTCCTTTCGCTCCTGTTCCTCCTTTGCTGTGAACAGCTCCTTGAGCTTGTCCATAAAGCTCTTGACAAACTGGGGAAAATGCTCCAAGGCCTGTAGGAAGGGCTTGCACTTTTCTTTC
The DNA here is from genome assembly GCA_045660585.1 of Faecousia sp. Classification (GTDB taxonomy): domain Bacteria; phylum Bacillota; class Clostridia; order Oscillospirales; family Oscillospiraceae; genus JAZOXB01. The sequence continues at coordinate 8,888 of JAZREB010000347.1, forward strand.
AGCTCGTCGTACTTCTTTTGCAAGCTGTCCAAGGCACTCTTTGCTTTGGAATACTTCTGCCGATAGTAACTGGCCTCGTCCCTGAGTGTGCTGATTTCTTTTCGACCGGTAATACCTTCCTTTGCCAATGCTGTTAATGTCTGAAAATCATCCTTTGATACAGCAACCTTTCCGGTAATGGTTCTCTGCCCCATGCTGTCGATTTCCTCAAGGGTCTTATGCACTCCATGGGCATACTGGAAATGCGTTTCCTCCTCACCGAGAATAAACTGCACCTCCCGAAGTCGTTCCTCATCTTTTGCAATTTGGTACTGCAAAGAGGTTAGGTGTTCTCGTGTGCTACCCATTTCCCCACGCTGAAAACCTGTGAAGCCGTGCTCCTGCATATGTTCAAACAATTCGTCTTGCAAGATACTGTAGGATGCTCGGAACTTTGGCTTTCCATTTTTCCGCAAGACAGGGTTGCCGTTTTCGTCAACCATAGGGATATTGGAAGCCCACTTCCTGGAGTGGCTGACTTGTTGGATCACCCCCTTCACCGTACCACGCAAGGCAGGATCCTTGCACCGCTTGCTCCACAAGATTTCTTTCTCCACAACAGGGATCACGATAGCGTGGAGATGGTAGTGGTAGATGTCTCTCCGTTTCGCATCCGATGCCGCTTTGTTGATCTCATCAGCGTGCATGACGGCAGATACCACATACTCCGAGCCGAACTTCTTTTCTAAGAAATGATAGGCTTCTTCATAGAATTTCTTTGCGTATTCGTAGCCGCCGTTCCGATCAAAGTACATGGTGTTTACATCAATGATGATCTCGTCAAAGAGGGTTGCATCTTGTCGCAGCCCTCTGGTAGAGATCGTTCCGTTGGCTTCCATCTCTCGGAACATATCCATGTAGGAGCCTGTAGGAGATCGGTAATGGACATTCATCCCTATCCGTTCAGGAACCACATTGATGTTCTCGTAGTCGGAGTTTTTCCTTTCATTATGTCGCTCTGCTGCACCAATGTCTGAAGACTTGTACTGCTTCACTCTGGCACAGCTCATATCTGGTTTTGTTTCTTTTGCCATTCAATTCTCCTTTCCTCGTAATGGTTAGGGGTGCCGTTACACAAGATTCTCCGAATCTGTGTAACCCACTATGACACTTTCAGCAAAGCTGCAAAGATGTCATGGTCGTGGGCAAGGACTTTCCCTCCTTGACTTCCCCTATAAACCTTAATCAAAAAGACAGGTCGTCCGACGGGACTTCCTGTCTTTTCTCACTCGGTTTATCAACCTCCTGCAAAGTCCAATACCAAGAGAAGCCTTCCTTCACGGAGTGAACACCGGCTCTCTTCTTGGCCTTCTTGAAGGTTGATTCCTTGAAGCCTGCGGCTTCAAGCTTTGCTACGCAATCGGCGGCTGGGAGTTTGTCAACTCCCGAAAGAACGCTACGGATCAGATTTGTCGCCGCCTCCAATCGGTGGTTGGGTCTGCCCATTTTGGGAGCTGTTGCAGAGAAAGCTTCCTCTGCGCTCAGCTCCACTTCATCGAGAAAATGCACACCCTTGTCTGCAACCTCAAAGAGGATCGCAGAACCCATAGGTGCAAGGTTGGACTTTACCTGCACCATATACCGCTGGTCAGGATTGCTCTTGTCTGCAGTTTTGGTCACAGCCAAAATGCTTCTGGCTGCTCCTGCAATGTCGATAGAGCCATTGGTGCGGTAGAGGGGACTTGTGTCCCTTGCCTTGTTCATGTGGGCAATGATAACGATGGCACAGCCTGTGTCCTTGGCAACTGCAATCAGATGATTGAACTCTGCCCTCGTCTTGTTGGCATTGTTCAGAGAACAATCTCCACCAATGTAGGAGCTCATGGGATCCAGAATCAGCAGTTTGGCATTGAACCTCTCTACCGCCTCTCGGATACGGTTGTCACCGAAGGTCAGATTCTTCTCATTCTCCTTGATGAAGATCAGCCGTTCTCCATCACCCCCGGCCGCATTGAATCTCGGCACTACCGTGTCGTCTGCATCATCCTCCGTGGTCTGATAGATGATCGTCATAGGCTCGTGCCGTTCTTCCTCGTCGGCAAAGGGCAGACGTTCTCCCTTAGAAAGCAAGGCGGCAAGAGAAAGCATCAACTTACTCTTGCCGTCACCGGGATCCCCCTGTAATAAAGTTACCTTACCGAAGGGAATGTAGGGATACCAAAGCCAGCGAACCTCCTTCGGCACAATATCGCTGGCCTTGACGATTTCAAGCTTTACGCTTGCTTTTGTTTGATCTGTCATTTTTTATTCTCCTTTTTCTCTAAAATAGTATGGGCATAGAATCACCATGGTACGAAAGCCCCACCTGCAGCTCCTTTCCTCATTCCACAAAGTAGGTGTATTTCTTTCGTCCACACTCATCAAGAAAGATCGCCCATTCTCTCTCGATCCGCTACGGTATCCGGGGTATATTCATCACCTCCTTCCCGGATGCCAATTCTGACGTTTTTTCTTGAAATATAAAAAGCCCAAAACCTCTCCGAAGCTATCCGCTTTCGGGGCGGTTTTGGGAATTTTCTTTAGGTATAAGTATCGTTTGATATGGGACAACTATTCCTATTTTGATGTTAGTTAACAAGGGTAAAATTACAAAATGATCTATTTTGCCCTCGTTAACTTGACATTATCTATAAAACGTGCTATGATGTTGACAAACTAAGAAAGGAGATATTGCGATGAACAGGAGGATTTATACAAGACAGTATTATATCGACAAAATCCGTGGCTTTTATAACAGCGATCTTATCAAGGTAGTTACGGGTATAAGACGGTGCGGAAAATCCTGCTTTCTGTTGTCCGTTATGGAGGATCTGAAATCCCGTGGTGTGAAGGAAAAGGATATTCTGTACCTCAATTTGGATAAGCGTGGCTATCGCAAGATCAAGACACCGGATGCATTGGAGGAAGCCATTGAAGCCCTGATCACCGATGACGATTATAAATACCTTTTCATTGACGAAGTGCAAAACGTAGAAGGCTTTGAGGAGGTCATCAACGGGTTTAGAGAAGACGGAAGCTTTTCCATCTTTATTACCGGTTCCAATTCCTATCTTCTCAGTGGTGAGCTTGCAACAAAGCTGACGGGCCGTTATATCGAGATCGAGATGTTCACATTAAACTTCCGCGAATACCTTGAAATGAAAGCCTTTTTCGGCAAGGAGATCAACGCAAATAAGGCAGAAGAATTTACCGAATATATCCGATTTGGCGGTTTCCCAAAGGTTCTTGAATTTGATAATCCCGACGACAAGGACACCTATATCTCGGAAGTCATTTCACAAATTCTTGATAAAGATGTGGTAAAGCACAAGAAAATTCGCAACCGTTCGGTATTCGACAAGGTTATGACCTATGTGATCAACAATTTCGGTGCGACCACCAGCTTGTCCGGTCTTGCGGAATATTTTGAAAAGCAAGAGCATATCAGCATCCGAACCGAAACGCTCAACAACTATTTACAAATTCTCGAAAATGCGAAAATTATATATAAGTGTCCTCGCTTCGATGTAAAGTCCAAAAAGTCCTTGCGTGGGGAGCAGAAATACTATCTTGCCGACCTTGGTATCTATTTCTCTCGCAATGTGGATGCTCGTATCAATTACGGTCCCGTACTTGAAAACATCGTATATACCTATCTGTCTGCAAAGAATTACAAGATCAGTGTAGGACGGATCGGAAAGCTGGAATGTGATTTCATCACCCGCATCAGCGATGAATACCGATATGTGCAAGTGGCTATGACAATCATGAGTCCCGAGACCGAAGAACGGGAATACAAGCCGTTCACAATGATACGGGATAATTACCCCAAGTATCTGCTTACAATCGACACTCTGCTTCAAAAACGCGACGGAGTGCTGCACAAGAACATTATTGAATTTATCTCGGCTGACGAAAGCCTATAATGGAATACCACAAACAAAAGGTGTAGGAAATATTTCCTATGCCTTTTTTGTCTGCAGGATAGGCCGGCCAAATGTTCAAAGCCACCAGACTGTCTTATTCCGGGGCAATTTGGGGATTTAGGGGTATAAATACCACTTGATATAGCTCAACTACTCCTGCTACCGAAGGGAATGTAGGGATACCAAAGCCATCTGACCGCCTTCGGCTCAATCTCGCCGGCCTTGATGATTTCAAGTTTTACGCTTGTATCCGTTTGTTCTGTCATTTTTTCGTCTCCTTTTCAAAAATAGTGCGGGCATTGAATCACTGTGGTACAAAATCTCTGCCTGCAGCTCCTTTCATTATTCTGCAAAGCTGATCATATTTTCCGTCCACGCTCATCAAGAGAGATTGCCTATTCTCTTTTGATCCTCTTCAACATCCGGCGTGATACCATCGCTGCCTTCTACAGCATCCAGTATTGTATTAATACCTAAAATGCTCCCAAATAGGTAATTCTTTTGAGATATTTTCTTTTAATATAGATAGTACGTACAATGTTGAATGTACTCCGTCGGGCTAGCATCCCTCTTCTATTCTTCAAAGTTTCATATTTCTGCGTTCCACCTGCCTTATATCACTTATGCTGCTCTTTCTTAAGAAATTGAGGATAAGCATTTAGGCTAACTCTTTAATGCATTCTATGAGCTATTGACAACATTACTGTAAAAATATATAATATTGTTGAACAGTGTGCACAATATTCATATCCTTACAGAAGCTATTATGTTTTCCCAACCAACATTGTGTTAATAAAGTTTCGTCAAAGATTGCGTTTGATTCTGAACGGAAGACACCCGTAAAACTGAATTTACAATTTTTATTTAAAAAGTGCTAGAATATAAGCATCAGAGAGGAGGCAGATATGAAACGCTACAAAATACACTATGGCTGCATAAGCCACATCGGCCATGTTCGTAACATAAACCAAGATAATTTTATTTGTGATGGGCAGTACATGGAGAATGATTCTGCCCCCATGAAGTTCCCCTTACACGGAACGAAGTCGCCTGCCGATATGCCCGTGTTTGGAATTTTTGATGGTATGGGTGGCGAAGAATGTGGTGAGATTGCGTCATATATCGCAGCAAAAAATGCATCAGATATAATAATCGGAAAAAATGCGACAGCGGATTTATCTCAATTCTGTTACAAAGCAAACGGCGATATATGTGATTATGCTGCAGCCAACGATATATCGTCTATGGGAACGACTGCGGCGATACTTGCATTCACAGATAAGGAAATTGCTCTGTGCAATGTCGGTGACAGCAAGGTTTTTCGGTTGCACAATGGATTATTAGAACAAATATCAAAAGACCATATTGTCTTTTCTGCATTTGGATCAAAGCCGCCACTTTCACAAAATCTTGGAATTCCTCCGAACGAATTACTTATAGAACCATATCTTGCAAAAGGTATATACCATGATGGTGATATCTATCTGATATGTTCCGACGGATTAACTGATATGGTTGCTGTAGATGGAATATTAGAAATACTTACATCAAAATCGATTGAGGAGGCCATAATGCTTCTTCTAGAAAAAGCACTTAAAAACGGAGGTAAGGACAATACTACAATAATTCTTTGTAAAGTCGAGCATCAATCCTGGTGTTTTTTCAAGAGGAAGAAACGAACTTCTTAAAAAGGGAGGAGATTAAATGTTTAAAGAAATCATAAGTCAAACCTGGCCCGAGTGGACTATTGTTCGATACATCGGCGGAGGTGGATACGGGAGTGTATATGAGGTTATACGTCTGCAATCTGGGATAAACGATCGCGCTGCAATAAAGGTTGTTTCTATCCCATCAAGCGAAGCCGAAATTGATTCTGTGCGTGCCTATGGACTAGATGAACTTGCTACTAAGACCCATTTTGAGCATACATTGCAATCTTGTGCCAAGGAGATTCAGTATATGCTTGATTTGGAAGGGCACCCTAACATTGTAAATGTAAGGAACTACAAAATCATAGAAAAGAAGGGTGGGTTTGGATGGTATATACTAATTTTGATGGAATTATTAACGCCTTTCGCTGTATATTCCTGTGATCATATACTTAATGAACAAGAGGTCATCAAACTCGGGCTGGACATTTGTTCCGCACTCGAAAGATGTGCACAAGACGCCATCATACACCGAGATATTAAGCCTAGTAACATTCTGGTGACAAAAGATAACCATTTCAAACTTGGAGACTTTGGCATAGCATGCAAATTGGAAGCCGGAAGATCTGGGCTTTCTCTTAGAAATACACCTAAATATGGGGCGCCGGATTCCTATATGCAGCTTAGTGATGAAAGAGTAGATATTTATTCTTTGGGACTCGTTCTTTATGAATTGCTCAACGAAGGGTGTATTCCTTTTTTAAAGAAAAAACAAATCATACCCATTGAAGACATCGTTAAGGCTATAGCTACACGCAATCTAGGCAACGAAAAAATGGATCCTCCTTGCCTAGCCTCTCCTGCTATGGCAGATCTCATTCTTAAAGCTTGTGATCGGAACCCTGATAATTGTTTTTGTTCTGCTAAGGAAATGAAACAAGCGCTGATGCGTGTTGCAGATGGTACATATCGGATAGTAGCAAAAGATCCTGATAGCAAAGAATTTTCAGATATTAGTATAGATAGCTACAATGAAACAAAAACCGTACGCAAGCCATCCGCTGTAGAAAATGATAAATTTCCTCCTCGGCCTAGTACCTTCGGGTCTGTTCCAAAGAAGAATAAAAAGCCCATCCTTATCACAGCAATCATAGCATTTTTAATTATTGTCGTAGCAGGCTCCATTCTGCTAAAAAACTATGTCAGCATCCGTCAAGATATCAAGGCTATCATTGAAGACGCAGAAGCATTCGCTTCGGTTACTGACTATGAAGGTGCAATCGATAGGATTGAAGCTGGATTACAGGAGCATGGTGAATCCGTAGAGTTGCAAGAGAAAATAACCGAGTATCAAAATTCTCTGGTGCAGCAGATTGCAGGTATTATCTCTAATGCTGAATCATTGATTGCCCGTGATGATTTAACCGGTGCTGTGGAAATCTTAGAAACAGCGCTTTCTGAACATCCCGATGCAGATGAGTTAGTCAAAAAATGTGAGGATTACCGAACTCTTATAAATGATCGAATAGACCTGATTATCAGCGAAGCAGAATCTTTAGCAGAAGTTAAAGATTATGAAAGTAGTCTGAATATAGTTCAAGACGGACTATTATCTTATCCAGAATCTGTAGTTCTTCAGAAAAAGGTTGACGAGTATGCTAAAGCGTTAAATCATCAAATCAAAGAGAACACCCTTTCAGATGCAAAAAAGCTCGCCGATTCTGGTGATTATATTGCGGCAATGTCTTTAATAAAAGACGCCCAAGATACTTATGGTGACAATATAGACTACCAAAGTGCATTCAACACCTACCGCAATGCGTACAAGACAGAAGTTGTTGTTTCAGCGGATACGCTGTCTGCAATAGGGGACTATATTGGTGCTCTAAACACAGTAAGAAGCGCATTAAACATTATAGAGGGCGATGCTGAATTGTCTGCAAAAGCAGCTGATTATGAAAACAAATATGTGTCTGGAATTATTGAAAAGGCTGACCGGTCCCTCGCGGAAGGGGATTTCGATACTGCAGAAGACCTCGTTGGCGAAGCTAAAGAGTTGTTCCCCAATAATAAGCAGTTAACAGAAGAGGCTACAAAAATCAAGAATTCTCGTCCTGTTTATTTGCTGAATGTAACTGCACCATATGAGACTTCAGAGAGCTGGTACTCAAAATCAGATGTCATCAGCATGGGCGGAAAAAACTATACACATGGATTTACTTGTCTTGGAGTCGGCGAAGGTATCTACTTTAATTTGGATGGCAAATACTCGGAACTTAGCTTTACTGCTGGATTTGTGAGTATTGCAGAGGCAAATCGTGCTACACTTAAAATTTATGCAGATGAGGAATTGATATATTCATTTGTCATGGAAAGCAGTTCTTTGCCCAAAGAGCACACGGTCGATATCAAATCCTGTAGACAATTAACAATCGTTATAGATGATGGTTGGGCTATGCCTTTCTTTAGCGGTAAATATGGCCTTGCTGAAATTATGGTTACACCTAATATCTAAATAAATTATTAGTGTACCAACACACTAACGACATGAATTACGGGTAAATTCTATTTAAAAGACACTCTATCAATGTATAGATGTTTCAATTAATAGCAACCGTTATGGATTACAATGTGTTGGTACACTATTTTTCGAAAAACTAATTTATATATAAGAACACAGTTCTAAAACTAATTTTACAACATCATTCACTAAGCATTGTAAGTATCTAAAAGACTAATTGTAAGCATCAAATCTAAGCTGGATAATTCATTTCTAGGGGGAACTTTCGTGCAGGATTTCGACAAAACAACTCATTTTGTTGGTGCGATAAATCAAACTGATAGTTCAGTGGTAACAATCTTTGACGGTAATTCCGTACCACGCACTATCCGACTCAATGAGTTCGGTAAAAATTTCATATATTTCGGGCGAGATACAAAAAACGACATTGTACTCACATCCCCCCTTGTTTCCTCGGAACATGGAAGATTTGTCTATAAGGGGGATTCATGGGTGATTGAGGACAAGGAGGCTTATAAAAATACCGGCAGTAAAAACGGGTTAATCTACAACAATACAGCAATCATTTCCCGTTCCATCGGTGATGGTGACTTCATCCGAATCGACGATGGTGTGGAGACCGTTTCCGAAGGTGTTCTGTTTGTATTCTCTTCTGCTGACTCGGACAACAAGTGGCACTCTGTGCCACTGTCCGGGAAACAGGAGTTATCCATCGGTCGTGAGGAAAGCTGCGACATCACCTTACCCCATGTGTCTGTTTCCAAAGTTCACGCCAAAATTGTCCGTGAAGGCGGTGGATGGTATATTGTTGACAATGGCAGCACTAACGGTGTCATTGTCAACAACAAGCGTATCTCTGGCAAAGAAAAGTTGCACGAAAAAGATGTCGTTACCGTCACCAACTCCAAACTGATATTCACATCAACAATGATCTCGTACTGTTGCTACAAGGGTGGTATCTCGGTGGATGCATCCGACATTGTTATCAAGCGCGGCAAGGGTAAAAAGTCCTTTATCACAAGCAATCATGTAAGCCTTAACATCAAACCGGGTGAACTGATTGCTATTATTGGCGGATCGGGTGCGGGCAAATCCACCATACTGAATTGTATGTGCGGTTATCTGCAACCTACGCAGGGTGAGGTTTTCATCAACGGCGTTAATCTGTATCAAAACTTCGACTCTTTGAAAAAACTGGTGGGCTATGTGCCTCAGTCGGATATCGTATACGATAATCTGACATTGTATGATATGCTTCTGTACACCGCAAAGTTGCGTCTCCCGAAGGACACCACGCCTTCAGAGAGAGAAGCGGCTATCACCAGAGCAATAGATATGGTTGAACTACCTGAGAAACGGAATAGTCTTATTAAGTCCCTCAGTGGCGGACAGAGAAAACGAGCCAGTATCGCCGTTGAGCTACTGTCCGATCCCAATCTTCTATTCCTCGACGAGCCAGCATCCGGTCTTGACCCCGGAACCGAGCGTAACTTGATGCAGTCTCTGCGTGGCATGGCTGATGGCGGAAAAACAGTCATTCTCGTTACCCACAGTACGCTTCAGTTAAAAATGTGTGACAAGATCGTATTCATGGGCAAGGACGGTAACCTTTGCTTCTTTGGCTCTTATTATGAAGCATTGACGTTCTTTGGAGTATCCGATATCGTTGATGTGTATAACATGATAACCGAGCAATCCAAGCAGTGGAGTGCGAAGTTTGAAAAAGCAAGAGTGGCTCCCGGCAAGGTGCGCCAGACCACCGCCGTTTCCAGCAAGTCTAAAAAGAGTCGTTTTAAGCAACTCCGTATTTTGAGTGCACGCTATATGAAGTTGATAGTCAATGATAAACAGCGTCTATTGCTACTATTAGCACAAGCCCCATTTCTCGCTGTTCTGATTTCATTCGTTGCAGACGGAAAGCAATTTGAGCAATACGAAATGACCAAAAGCTTGTTGTTTGCCCTGTCGTGCCTAGCATTCTGGACGGGCATATTCAATGCCGTTCAAGAGATTTGCAAAGAACGTGCCATCATGAAACGTGAATACATGACAGGACTATCGCTGAGTGCTTATATATCTTCAAAGATTATTGTTCTTGGTGTTTTATGTTTGATTCAAAGTGCTATGATTACCGGCATATTTAGCTTAATGGTCGGATTGCCTAATGAAGGCATTATCGCTCATCCGTTCTTTGAGTTTTATGCCACAACCTTTATTACCGCCGTTGCATCCACCGCAATGGGACTCTTTGTTTCTTCTCTATTTACCAACGCAGACCGAGCTATGACTGTTGTCCCGTTTTTGCTTATGCCTCAGATTCTTTTTTCTGGCTTGATCTTCAAACTAAGCGGAGCAGTGGAAATTATCTCTTGGTTTGCTGTGTGCCGGTGGAGCATGGAAGGCTATGGAACTACAGCAAACCTGAATGATCTGCCTCTAAGGTTGCAGCAGGAGGGTATTATGATTCCTCACGAAGCGGAGGCATTCTTTGAATACACAACCTCCCATTTTCTCACATCCTGGGGGATTTTAGTTCTCTATACTGTTGTTTTCTTGCTCTTTGCAAGGATTGTTCTATCGAAGATTGGGAAGGAAAAATCGTAATATGGAAGACCATGATATAAGAGATTATGATTTCACAGACGCTGCCTGGGAGTCCTTGTATGATGCAGTTGATGACACGCAGTTCCTCGACAAAGATGCACATCTCATCTACAACTCTCTCAGGCACCGCTTGAAAATCCGTTCATTCGGTGATTACCTTAAGCGGTATATATATGAGAAAGCCGAGCTAACAGAGCCTTTCTCGGGAATACCGATCAAAGAGTATCAACTGATTATCCGTAATGCGTTTTCGGACAATCATACCCCTGCATCGTTTACTGGCACGACCGCCAAATTGAGCGCACTTTCTAAAAATTGGCTCACACAGCAAACGGTAAAGCGGAATGTGGTATTCTTGTTGGGCTTCGGACTCAATATGAGTGTTGACGATGTTAATATGTTTCTGACCAAGGCTCTTCGCGAACAGGAAATTAATCCCAAAAATCCGTTTGAGGTGATATGTTGGTACTGCTATCATAAACGGTTCAACTACCTCAAGTTTGAACAACTGTGGCGGATTTATAATGAATCCCAACCGAACGCTCTTGACATGGGGCATTTTTATGGTGAACAAACCATCGGTGTCAGACACTCTATGCACTCAATCCACGATGATGCCACCCTAATTGCTCATCTTGCAAAATTGAAGGCAACAGAGGATATGTCTGCGATGAGTTTTACTGCCAAAAAGTGTTTTGACAGTCTGTACGATGAGGCTAGAGAATTGATTGCCCGGATGTACAATGCATACGAAGACACCGAGTATGAGGAAGCAATTCAAGAATACATCCACCGGCTATCATTCAACGATCGCTTGTCCGACTCAGAAAAGCAAAAACGCATTGAGCAGCTCCGATCAAAGAAGAAAGTCTTCAGTAAGGATGACATCACCGAGAGCGACATAGAGCATATCATCTGTGCCGCTATACCGACTGATCGGCATGGTAATCTGACTCCCAGCAAGGCCTCCAGGCTAAATGAACAATTTGCCGGAAGACGGTTTAGTCGTCAGCGTACCGGAGATATTCTTTCCGGGAAAACAGAGGTCACACGCTTTGAATTGATTACGCTTAATTTCTTTGTGTTCTCGCAGAAATTGGATACGTATCCCGACCCTAAAGAGAGGTATCTGAAGTTCCACAAAACCACCGATGAAATACTCGAACGGTGTTTCCTTGGGAAGATGTACATCCAAAATCCCTATGAGTGTTTCGTTCTGATGTGCATTCTGTCGGACGACCCATTGGGTACATACGCTGATGTATGGGAACTGTCTTATCATCAATAATCGAATATCACCTTCAACCAGAGGGATCGTTCAGTTTATGGACGGTCCCTCTTTTGCGGTAAAACGCATTTTACAAGTGCCAATGGCAACCGACTATAATAAAGGCACAGCAACAAACACAGCAAACAGATCCGGTAAAACCGAATTTACAGAACCAAATTGCTAAAGGATATAATGAAAACAGATAAACCAAAAGGGGTAACGAGCATGAAAAAAGCTATCTTAATCATCAATTCCGTAGTGCTGCTTCTCGCAGTGGTCGTTGGAGGCTTCGGTTTTTACATCGTAAACACTCCTGAGTATGCGCTTAAGAGCATTATTGAAGATGTAAACTCTTCCGGTATGGAGGCGTTGGAACCTCACCTGACCGGCAAAGCAAAAAAACCGCTGGATACAGTTTCTTCCGTTGTTGAAAGTGGCCTGTTCAATACGATCATGGGTTTCATCAATCAGAATGACTACATCGGAGTTCTGAAATCTGAAATTCAAGAAATACGGTGGGAGGTTGATGATGTTCTAAAAAGCAAAGAGAATGCCGCAGTTGTCCTCTCCTTCAATTATGAGGATAAGCTAATTGGCACAATCAAGATTTCCATGATTAGAGAGGAGGGAGAATGGAAAGTTGATAGCATCGAATTCCCGGAATTCACGGAAATTAACCGGTAACCTTCCGGGGGCTGTGCTGAACAGCCTGGTTACATCCACACTTCACAACAAGAAAGCGAGGTTATCCCCATGAAAAAACGAATTCTTTCCGTTGTGCTTACCCTGCTTATGGTCTTCTCAATGATTCCTGTAGCATCGCTGACAGCACACGCAGCAACAAGCGCAAAAACCGAATCTTCGGCCTACTGCACCGTCAGAATCAGCCAGTCGCTTATCAATAAGCGCGGCAAGCAGTATGCTACTGTAAAGATCAAAACCTATGATATGACTGGCTGGTACAACACCGGTGCCAAAGTCAGAATCACCTTGAGAGACGGCAATGGTAGATATATCTGTAGTTGGATTGGCAAGGGTGGCGACACATTGAAGCTTGGTGACGACCACAGCGTTTACCGTATCTATGTAAGCTATTATGATAATCCCGGAAACAACTTCATCTCTCAGGGCAACAACTTTACAAACCTTGGAGCATCATACAAATGGAAAATTTCCAACCCCAAAAACTGTAGTATTTCTTAGTTGGTCTTACAAAGACTGAAAGGAGATCTCGGATATCAACTCTTGGTTCCTATCTGCTCTTCAGTAGCTTCATGTTCGCAGTTGGATATTTCAAACTGTATTGATTTTACATCTTGAGTTCTGAAATAAAAATCTTCCAGTAGAGTATTTTGTTCTCTTCCATTACTATATGGACTTTTTGCCTTCTTGATCTCTACCCCTGAAAAAGGACTGCCGTAGAATTACGACAGTCCTTTTTGTCATTGGGTGAACAGGAGAATCAGGTCGCTGATGATATCGGCGGCATCTGCTCTTTCCTCCTATAGCAGTTGCTTTCGCCACTGGATGAGGAAGATGAGGATCAGTCTTGTGTCCTGTGGCTCGAAGCGGAATTTCTTTCTGCGATGGGGCTTCGTGTGATTTGCCTTCTGTACCACCTGAGAGAGAATGTCATTTGCGGACCTGTTTGTTTGCACTTCATAATCACACAATTGCTAAGAAACGGATAATTCAAGAATGAAATTGTGATGGAAGAAGTTTGCTTAACCTATCTACATTGCTCTTTTTTGCGGTCGAGGAAGTGTTTGTAGTGTTGCAGGGCTTTGAGGATGTATTCTTCCTGCTGTTTTACGGAAAGCATTTTAGGAAGATAGGGTTTTAGGCGGTCGGTGTGGAGGCTAATTTTTTCTTGTTGGTTGGGTTTGGGTTGGCTCATGATGGATAGGATGGTGTCCGGAGTGAGGTGTCCGGATTTGGATTGATTCTTCATTTGGATGGCTTGGGGCAGAGAGGGGGTGGCATCTTCATAGGAGATGGTTTCCAGTAGGGCTCTCTGTTCTTTTTCAGTCAGGTAAGACAGCTCTACTGCCGTATGAAATGCGATCCGTCGTTGATCTACCATGGTGAGAAGTTCGGGGAGCAGCTTGGTTAAGCGGACATACCGATAAACTTGGGCTTGGCTTTCACCTGTTTGGTCGGCTAAAATTTCCCTTGAGTACTTTTGTTCCACCGGAGCAGAGGTACTTTTTCTCTGTCCTTGTCGATTCGTGGCATCCAAACGCATTTTGTATGACCATGCCTTTTCGCTGGGCAAGATCACTGAGCGTTGGAGATTGGAGTCCACCATTAAGATCACTGCCTCATCCCTATCCAGTGTCCGAATCTCGGCTTTGACTGTAGACAGACAGGCAATCTCACAGGCCTTCTTCCTGCGGTGTCCGGATATGATCTCATATCTTCCATTGGGCTTTTCTCTGAGGGTTACAGGTGTGATAATGCCGTTGGTACGGATGCTTTCTACAAGCCGGTCCATATCCTCATCTATCTTCACCTGAAAGGGATGCTCTTGAAAATCATCGATCAGTTCAATGGGAACTTCTCTGATTTGGGAAAGATGTCTTTTCTGTGAGGACTTCTCAGACTTCAGCAATTCCTCCACGGTAATTGCATCTGACGCAGTTGGTTTTTTCTTCATTTTGTTTCACCTCCTCTCTGATTGGAAATGGTTGTGTTTCTGTGTGTTTTCAAATAAAACTCCTCCTTTGAGAAAATAGTAATAGCCACCATCAATCGACAGCGGCTATGTATAAAGAGGAGAATATGGAAGGAGAGCAAACTGAACAAATCAATTTGCTCTCTGCGGTTCCGAAAGTCAAGCTTTTCCGGATGATTCTATTGAGTGTTGAGGACTTTTTAAGATTTTAAGTAGCGTCGGCATCATGGATTGACTCACACATGGGTCACGGCGCCGATGAGTTTGCCGTCCTGGATAATGGGACTGCCGGACATGCCCTGAACAATGCCCCCTGTTGCTTGCAGAAGGGCAGGATCCGTGACACGGAGCAACAGATTGCGGTCATGGGTCTCGGTATGGTGGATCTCGCAGATCTCTACGGTATAGGTCTGTACCTGTCGCCCATGGATCGTGGATCGGATCTGTGCCACGCCCTTGTGCACTGTGGAAGCATCTCCTACGGGGAGGGACTCTGCACTGCCCTTTTCCATTTTACCGAAAATGCCCTGGGGTGTATTGCGTTCCACTTTACCACAACAGGATGCCCCTTGGCAGGCACCGCGGAGACAGCCGGGCTTGCCTACCTCTCCTTTTACTACGGAAGCAACCTCCGAGGGAACCACATTCCCATCCTTCAGTGGCATCAGGGAGCTTCCCTCACCACCGTTGACTCCGTGTCCGAGGGCTCCGAAATCTCCGTCCTCTTCGTAATAGGTGACCGTCCCGATTCCTTTCAGTTGATCCCTGACGTAGACCCCTAATTTCCACCCATCCGCTGTTTGGAGGGGAGCGAGTTTAAGGGCTTTTTCCTCCCCGTTGCGTAAGATACGAATATCCATGACCGACCCTGCCGATTCTTGTACCGCCTGTCTTAACTGTTGGGCAGAAGTGATCTCTGCGCCGTTAATACTGCAGATCAGATCTCCGGGTTTCAGTCCTACCTTCCCCGCAACATCGTTGGAAAGCTCTACCACATCGACTCCCTCCGTTGCCAGTTCCAAGCCGATAATATCCCCTCCGGGGATCAGCCGATCCGGCACCGCCGCCCATGCTCCGGTCAGGATCGATCCACACAGGATCACAGACAAAACCGCCCCGATCCCTATTCTTTTTATTCCAAATTTCTCCATCCTTCTGTCCCCCTTCATTCGGGAAATTCCCGTGGACTTACTATGCCACAAAGGTGCAGAAATCTTCCCTAACAAATCCTTGCTATACTGAAAGAAGATAGGGAAACTGTCTGTTGCGGAAAAATATACCGCAACAGACAGCAGGTTTACATAATATCAGAGATCTTGGCAGAAATCGTAGAGAGGCTTCCAGGCCAGTAGGGTGTTTTTCACCTTTTCCGCCAGTTCCGGGGAATAGAGCAGGTCATCCGGCTCCAAATCTGCCATGGCAAAAAAGTTTTTCATAGAAAAATAAGGCTTCAGTTCTTCCTTGGGGCAGGGCTTTTGACGGGCGTAGGTATCTCCGGTAAGCTGTAGACCGCTTTCCTTTTCCGCCTGCTTCACGATTTTCAAAAATTCCTCGCTGTGGTCTGCCATTTTGATCCGCAGGAGCTCCATGGTAGCCGCCTTGGGATGGATAAAGAGGAAGCCGAAGCGGTAACCTTCCGGCCGAATCTCAAAGCACAGCCCCGGCTGCTCCAGCCAAGAGGCTCCCGGTCTGCGGATACAGAACCACAGACTCTCTTTATAAAACGTGGAGGGATGCATCCGCATATCCCGATAGATCCGGGACAGGTGGAGCTTGGTGCCATCTTCTCCGTCGAAAGCCTCCCCGACGGAAGCCGCCAGAGCCTTCATAGGCTCAAAGAGATATTTTTGGTATTCTTCTTTATGTTCCGTAAACCATTCCCGATTGTTGTTAAATCGGATCCCCCAAAGGAAATCAATGGTTTCGGGATAAAATCCTCTGAATTCTGTCATATATTTCTCCTAAAATTTCTGCTCCAAACTACCAATTCTAATTTGTCGTCCTGTTAGGGGCGACACCGTTAGGATGCTTTTTCAAATTGGCTGTTATACAGTTCCGCATAGAAGCCGTTCTTTGCCAATAATGTTTCGTGGTCGCCACTTTCTACGATATCGCCGTCTCGCATGACCAGGATCAGATCTGCATCCTTAATGGTGGAAAGGCGGTGGGCAATGACAAAACTGGTGCGATTTTCCATGAGCTTGTCCATAGCATGCTGGATCCGCAATTCTGTACGGGTATCTACGGAGGATGTAGCCTCGTCCAGGATCAGCATGGGCTTGTCTGCGATCATGGCACGGGCGATTGTGAGCTGTTGCTTCTCGCCCTGAGACAGGGTGACCTGTTCGTTGAGCACCGTATCATAGCCCTTGGGCAAGGTGCGGACAAAGTGGTGGAGACCTACTGCCTTGCATGCTTCCGTCAGCTTTTCCTCGGAGACGTTCTCCGTGCTGTAGACTAAATTCTCCCGCAGGGTACCTTCAAAGAGCCAGGTATCCTGGAGCACCATACAGAATCGGTCACGGACTTCTTCCCGGGTCATTTGGCTGATAGGAACACCGTCAATACGGATCTCACCGCCGGTGAGCTCATGGAACCGCATGAGAAGATTGACCATGGTAGTCTTGCCTGCACCGGTGGGGCCGACGATTGCGATCTTCTGCCCCGGCTGTGCCACTGCGGAAAAATCGTGGATAATGATCTTGTCGGAATCTTCATAGCCGAATTGTACGTGATCAAATTCCACCTTGCCCCGAACCTCTTGGGTATGGGGCTCTTTGTGGCTCTCGTCCTCCATTTCCTCCGCATCCAGGAATTCAAATACCCGTTCTCCCGCTGCGGCGCCGGACTGCATGGTCTGCATAGATTGGGAAATCTGATTCAGGGGCATAGTAAACTGGCGGACGTACATAATAAATGCAACAATGGTGCCAAAGCCGATCTTATTGTTAAATACCAGCAGGGCTCCTACAACACACACTGCCACATAGCCCAAATTTCCGATAAATCCCATAATGGGATGCATAAGGCCGGACATCGCCGCCGCACGGAAGCCGGATCTGCGCAGATCCTCGTTCATGGCATCAAAGGTCTCTTTCGATGCTCTCTCTCCGTTATAGGCCTTTACAACAGTATGTCCGGAATACATCTCCTCTATGTGGCCGTTGATGCGACCTAAGTTTTTCTGTTGTGCCAGGAAATATTTCTGGCTCCGTCCCATAATGGCAAACATGAAAATAAATCCGATGATACTGGCACCTATAGCCGTTACCGTCATAAGGAAATTGTGGCTGAACATTAAGATCAGGGCGCCGATCATCTGGGTCACAGAGCTGACCAAGGTCGCCAGACTCTGGTTCAGGGACTGCCCGATGGTATCTACGTCATTGGTAACACGGGAGAGAATATCGCCGGTGGTGGTACGGTTATAGAACCACATGGGAAGGCGATTGATCTTGGCAGAAATATCCTCACGGAGTCTGCGGGACATTTTCTGGGTCACAGATGCCATGATCCGTCCCTGGGATACAGACAGGATCAGAGAACCGCTATACAGGCAGATCAGCAGGACGGCGGTTCTGCCTACTTTTTCCATATCGATCCCCGTGAGGATCCCTGCGGAGATCAGATCTGTGAGATCTGCGATCCGTCCCGGACCCATCAGGGTCAGGATGGTTCCTGCAAAGGCACAGAACAGGGAGAATATCAGGTGGAAGCGGAATTCCTTGCCATAACGGACCAGCTTTTTCCATGTGCCGGAGAAGTCCTTGGCCTTTTCCGGGTTACGGGGTGGGGGGCTCATTCCAATTCCTCCTTTGACAACTGAGAATAGGCGATCTGACGGTATACTTCACAAGATGCCATCAGTTCTTTATGGGTGCCCTGACCGACGATCTCGCCTTCGTCCAGGACGATGATCCGATCTGCATCTCGGATGGTGCCGATCCGCTGGGCAACAATGAGCTTTGTCGCTCCGGCACATTCCTTCTTCAGGGTTTCTCTGAGGATCCGATCTGTGCGGTAATCCAGAGCAGAGAAGGAATCGTCAAAAATGAAAATTTCCGGTTTCCGTGCAATGGCACGGGCAATGGACAGTCGCTGTTTCTGTCCCCCGGAGAAGTTGGTGCCACCTTGGGCAACATAGCTGTCATAGCCATCGGGCTTTTCTTCTACAAAACCTGCGGCCTGTGCGGTTGTGATTGCATGGACGATCTCCTCATAGGTTGCAGGATCCGTGCCGTTGTCGCCGTAGGCTACATTGGAAGATACGGTGCCGCTAAAAAGGAAGGCTTTCTGGGAGACATAGCCGATCTTGTTCCGCAGGGCTTCTTGGGTATAGTCTCGGACATTCCGTCCGTCTACTAAAACTTCCCCCTCCGTAGCATCGTAGAAACGGGGGATCAGGTTGACAACTGTGGTTTTACCGCTACCGGTAGCACCGATCAGAGCTACAGTCTGCCCCTTTTCCGCAGTGAAGGTAATGTTTCGGATCACAGGCTCTTCTCCATGGGCATAAGAGAAGGATACATTGCGAAATTCTACCCAACCCTCTACAGTACCCTCCGTAAAGCTACCGTCCCGAACAGCAGGCTCTGTCTCCAGAACCTCGTTGATCCGCTTTGCGGAAACTGCCGCACGGGGATAAATAATAAAAACAAAGACCAGCGACATAAAGGACATAACGATCTGCATGGCATAGGACAGGTAGGTGACCATGTGGGCAAAGAGCATGGCTCTGTCTCCAATGTCTGCTCCATTGATGAGCACCGCACCGATCCAGTAAATGGACAGGCTCAGCCCGTTCATGATAAACTGGATATAGGGCATCATGGTTGCCAGAACCTTCTGTACACGCAGAGAGTTATCGGTCAGTTCCTCGTTAGCACGGGCGAACTTTTCTTCCTGGTAGGTCTCTGCATTATAGGCACGGACGACTCGCAGACCGTTTAGATTCTCTCGGGTGACTCGATTGAGGTTGTCTGTGAGCTGCTGCATTTTCTTAAAACGGGGGAGGGCAATGATCATAGAAATGGCAATGGCAACAAAGAGGAGTGCCACAGCCGTTCCCGTGGAGAGGGTCCACTGCCAGTTTTTCACAGAGATCTTTCCGATCGCCCAGGCCGCCGTAATAGGAGCCTTTACCATAATCTGCAATCCCATAACAATGAGCATCTGCACATGGGTAATATCATTGGTGGATCGGGTAATGAGAGAGGCAGTGGAAAACCTCCCCATTTCCTCTAAAGAGAAGTCCTGCACACGGGAAAACAGCCGAGTGCGGAGATTGGCGCCAAAGTTGGTGGCGATCCGTGCCACGATCACAGACACGATCACCGATGCAATTAAACTGCCCAGTGCACACAGGAGCATCATACCACCGGCCTTTAGGATCTCGGGCATCTCGCTACCGGGGGTCTGCACCAGCATGGTGATCTCCGTCATGTAGTCCGGCATAGTCAGATCCAGCCAAACCTGCAGGAGGATGAAGATCACACTGAGTCCTGCCAGTGCCCATTCCCGTCTGCCTAAGTATTTCAGAGCTTTTATCATAGACAAACATCTTTCCTTCCGAATTTTTTAACCATAGTATACCACGAAAGTCAAAGGGTTTCAACGGTCTGTTTCTACATTTTGCTTAGATTTCTCACAAAACCATTCCCATTCTTTCACCGAAAATGACCACTGTTACAGTTTACCCTTGTTTCTCTCCTTACATTTCCTTCTTCCATTGTTGTTCTTGTTTTTTATAGTAAAAATCCATATTTTTTCTCAAATCCTCTGGAAATTTATACCCCAATGATGTATAATAAAGATTGCAACAGAACTACGGTCTTTTATTTAAAATAAAAAACGAACAGGAGGACCACATATGGATAACTACGATCTGAATAAGAACTACCAAAATTCCACCAATTTCCCCAACAGCGAAACCTCCCGACCCATGGGAAACAACTCCAATCAGTTTGCTTCCAACGCTTTTCTCGACACCGATCCCATTTCTTCCTCATTGGATCCTTTCGACAACATTCCTCAAGAGCCTCCCAAGAAAAAGAGAACCGGTCTCAAGGTCTTCCTAATTATTCTGTTTTCCCTGCTGGCCCTTGGTTTTATCGCAGTTTGCGCAATCATCCTGATTGTTGTCCTTGTACTTACTTTGAAATCCAAAGTCGCTGAACCTTTAGAAGTCGAAACTATCCCCACCTGGGATTCCTCCTACTCCGCTGTTGAAACAATGGCGCCCTCCGACGAGTACGATTCCGATTGGACCTGGGAAGAAGCAACAGAAGAAGAAACCGAAGATCCCTGGGATGAAGAACCGGAAACATACATCGAATACACCGAGAATGCCACCAGCTACTCTTCTTACGAATACATAGACGAGCTGAACCGTAAATACGACAATTATTTCGATTTCTATCCCGATGAGAATGGCTATATTATCGCCGACAGTAGCAGCCGATATATCAGCAGCTACGATCTCTACGGCATGACCGAGCACGAAGTCTGTCTTGCAAGAAACGAGATCTATGCCCGTCACGGCTATATCTTCAAATCCGAAAAATATAACGAATATTTCTCCAACTTCAGTTGGTACCACCCCACTACTACCGAAATGCCCGATCTGCAGAATTTGAACTCCTACGAGTACGAGAATGTGCAGACCATCATTGCCTACGAATCCTCCAGAGGTTGGTAACAGCCTGACATGGAGCATTTCCATAGAAAAGCCTTTATAGGAACGATCCTTCTTTGTGGGCTACTTTTCCTGTCTTTGTCTGTATTGGCAGGATGCCACCACGAACTCCCCCTGACCGAAAGCGATTCTGCACCGAATCTCCAAGAGGGAGCTCCTTCCGCCGAGGCTGCAACCACGCTTCCGTCCACTGCTTCGGAGCCCCCGTCTTCTACTACTGCAACCACAGAGGTTCCCCCGTCGGAATCCGAACCCATTACAGAAGAAGAACCTCGGCAGTTCCTGATCGTCATTGACCCGGGGCACCAGCTTTACGGAGATTACAGCGAGGAGCCCTTAGGCCCCGGATCGGATCAGCTTAAGGCGCGAGTCTCCTCCGGCACAGAAGGCATCGTTACCAAGCTGCCGGAGCACGAGCTGAATCTCACTGTTTCTCTCCTGCTACAGCAGGAACTGCTTGCCCGTGGCTACCGGGTCGTCCTGACTCGTGAAACAGCCGATGTTTCCATATCCAATGGAGAACGAGCCCTCATAGCCAACGATCTCCATGCAGATGCCTTCCTGCGGATCCATGCCAACAGTGATTCCGACAGCTCCGTCCACGGAGCACTGACCATCTGCATGACTCCAAACAACCCCTATAACAGTGACATCTACGAAGAAAGCCGGCTCCTATCCGATCATATCCTAACGGAACTGTGCCTTTTATCCGGTGCCAAGAATCTCTCCGTGTGGGAGACCGACACCATGACCGGCATCAATTGGAGCCAAGTCCCTGTTACCATTGTGGAAATGGGTTTCCTATCCAACGAGGCAGAGGACAGGCTATTGTCCGATCCAAACTATCAAGAAAAAATCGTAGAAGGGATCGCAAATGGGCTGGATCGCTACTTTACAGCCCTGACCCAATGATGGAAAGCCCTTCCCTCCGACAAATAACAAAACGAGGTTAACATGAAACATTCAAAGATACTATGGGCACTGCTGATCGTTGCCGCAGTTTTTATTCTTGCCTTAGGCGGTTTAACAGGTGGAGTCCTCTACAACTTTGTCAGTGACAGATATTCCCCCGCTACAGAAGAAATCACTCCCACAGAGCTCTCCACAGAGCCCCCTACACAGCTCATAACAGAGCCCACAACGGAACCCACCACAGAAACTACAGAAGAAACCACCGAAGAGCCCACCGAGGATCCCAACAGCCCCAAATTTGACGCCGAGGCTCTGCAGATCGCACTGGACGCCTCTCTGGAAGAATGCAACGGCAGATGGGCCGTCTATGCCGAGGAACTGAACTCCGGTGCAAGCATTTTCTGCGGTAAAGATTCCGACGTCCGTGAGCCCATGATTGCCGCCAGTATGATCAAGATGTTCATTATGGCTAAGACCTACGAGCTCATCGAGTTAGGCGTCGTAGATATCGAGGACGTCTACGAGGATATGTTCGACATGATCACCATCAGTGATAATGACGACACCAATCGACTCACCACCTTCTTAGGCGATGGTAGCGCCACCGCCGGCAGAGCGCTGGTCACGGATTATGCCGCCCGTCTCGGCTGTCCGGAGGTAGAGCACAACCGTCTGATGCTGGACTTTAACGGATACGAGAACTATGTCTCCGTAGGCGCCTGTGCCAAACTCCTGCGAATGATCTACGAGGGAACCTGTGTCAGTGAGGAAGCCTCCGCAGAAATGCTGAAGATCCTCCTCGCCCAGAAAGACAGAATGTACATCCCTGCAGGTGTACCCGAGGGCATCGACGTCGCCGTGAAGGGTGGCGACCTGCCGGATTGCCAAGGAGACTGCGGCATTGTTTTCTTGGAGGGGAATCCCTATATCGTCTGCATTATTTCCAACGGCTCCCACAATGATTTCAACACCCGGAAAATCGGCGAGCTTTCCGGCCTCGTTTACGAAGCCATGGCCGCCAATCTTTCCTGACAACACAGATGGTCGATCCCTGCTGACAAGCACCGGGGGTCGGCCTGTGTTTTTTCTGTCCGAGCCTTGACAGCGGGAAAAATTTTTACTATGATATAACTGATCCTAACAGAAATTATCAGGCAAAGGAGATTGGATTATGAAACGATTATTTGCGCTACTTTTGGTAGTAGCTATGGTTTTGGGAATCATGCCCACGGCTTTCGCCTTAGGCAGTGAGGAAAATGCCACTCCACTGACGGCGGAAGACTACGTCCTTGCAGATCTGATGTGGGAAGAAGTAACTGCCAAAGAAGAAGCCATGCTGGCAAAGAAAGCCCCGGTTTCCAAAACCGTAGAGACTCTGATCGCCACAGTTACCGCCTCCCCCTATTACGAAGAAGACAGTCTGATCCGCAACGGCGACCACTTCTTCTGGGAGACGATAGACGGCATCGCCTGTGGCTATTCTCCCCG
>JAZREB010000348.1:0-1203 GCA_045660585.1 Faecousia sp.
CACAATCCCTCCGTCACGGCTATGCCGTGCCACCTCCCTTTACACAAGGGAGGCTTTAGTGCCTACCGCATCGGTAAACAGTTCGATAAACGGGAATTTGAAGCTCATACAAAAACAACATGCTTGCTCTTTTGGGGAGCAAGCATGTTGGGGTTGGTTATGGATTAGTTAAAAGAGCCCATTTCCTTGCCACCCAGGACGTGGAAGTGGAGGTGCTCGACGGTCTGGCCTGCATCCTTACCGCAGTTGGTAACGACACGGTAGCCATCGGAGAAGCCCAGAACAGAGGTCAGATTGCCGATTACGGTGAAAATATGACCGACTACAGCTTCGTTGGTTTTATCGATACGATTAGCAGCCTTAATATGCTCCTTGGGGATCACCAGGAAATGCTGGGGAGCCATGGGGGCGATATCGTAGAAAGCCAGGCACAGTTCGTCTTCGTACAGCTTCTTGGAAGGGATCTCGCCCTTGATGATCTTACAGAAAATGCAGTTTTCCATGGTAGTTCCTCCCTTAAATATGGCTGGCAACGTAGTTGTCTACCAGTGCCAGAGCATCGTCCAGCTTGTTCAGATCCTTGCCACCGCCCATTGCGGAATCGGGCTTGCCACCGCCGGAGCCACCGCAAGCTGCGGAAACTTCCTTGATGATCATGCCTGCCTTCATGCCGGCGGCAATGGCTTCCTTACCGCAGACAGCCAGGAGAGTGATTTTCTCGCCCTGGGTTGTTGCCAGAACTGCAACAGCCTTGGGCTCCCGGTCACGGATGAAGTCACCCATCTTACGCAGGTCGTTAGCGGCGATATCGTTGCGGAGAATGGTGAGAACCTTCAGACCGCCTACTTCCCGAGCGGCAAAGAGGCAACGCTCTACTTCGCCGGTAAAGAGCTTATCCTTCATCTTGTCCATGTCCTGCTTCAGTTCCTTCATCTCCATCATGACACCGTGTGCACGATTCAGCAGTTCCTTGGGAGTGGTCTTCAGTTCTTCGGCAGTCTGGATGAGCATGCGGTTGGTGTTCTCCAACTGGCTGAGAACGGTCTTGCCGGTATATGCCTCAATACGGCGCACGCCGGAAGCAACGGAAGCCTCGGACAGAATGCGGAAGGGGCCAACCTTTGCGGTATTGTCGCAGTGGGTACCACCACAGAATTCCATGGAATCCTCGCCCATCTTGACTACACGGACGGTATCGCCGTA
>JAZREB010000349.1:0-6328 GCA_045660585.1 Faecousia sp.
CCTTATATTTATATATGCACGGACGCATCATCCTTCCTCATTGGCTCAGCGCCATATTGTAACATAGAACAGCAAGATCCTCTTAAAAGCCGAAAAGGGTTTTAAGAGGATCTTATTTTGTGTTATTCCGGAAGGTTAAACAGCTTGGCGGCGTTGTTCCAGAGGATGGCCTCTTGCTCCTCTTGGGGAAGCTCCAGAGAGCGGAAATAAGCCAGCTCCTCCTTGGGACTCCACATGGGGTAGTCTGTGCCGAAGAGCACCCGATCTGTGCCGAAGGCGTGGATCAGATCTCGAGCCTGATCTCTGTTCATGGCGAAGAAGGAGGATGAGCAGTCTACCCAAAGGTTTTCATACTTCCCTGCCAGAGAACGGACAGCCTCGTCCCAAACAGAGTGACCGCCGAAATGGGCACCGATGACCTTCAGCTTGGGGAAGGTATTCAGCAGGGGGATCAGACGATTGGGATTGGAAAAATCGTAACGGATATCGCCGGTGTGGATCAGCAGAGTCATTTCTCCCTCCAACTCTTCACACAGGCGGAAGATTCGGGGATCGTCCAGCTTAAATTTCTGGATATCCGGGTGGAGCTTGACACCGTGGAGTCCCAGCTCTCGGAGCTGACGGATATCCTCAGAGGTGCTGTCCTGATGGAGTGTGCCGAAACCGTAGAGCCTGTCCGGGTATTGGGCCACCTCGCGGGCAATAAAGTTGTTGACGGAGTGAACCTGTGCCTGGGTAGTGGCAACGGATTGTACCAGGTGCATGGTAATGTCTCCGCTGTGCTCGAAAAGGGTTTTTATGGTACCGTCTAAGGTAATGCCCAAACCCTCGTAAAATTTAGCGGTTGCCGCGGCGGCTTTTTCCGCAATAATGGCGGGATAAATGTGGCAATGTGCGTCAAAGATTTTCATGCTTATAATTTCTCCAAAACAGCTAAGAGGTACTCCCATGTCCGCTGGACGGAGTCAATGCTCAGCCGTTCCCGGGAGGTGTGGATATCATACATCTGGGGGCCGAAGGATACTGCATCCAGACCGGGGAGACGGTCACAGAAGAGACCGCATTCCAGACCTGCGTGAATGGCCTCTACGACAGGCTTCTTTCCGTAGAGTGCTTCGTAGGTGCTGACCATGGTATCACGGAGACGGGAGTCCTTGCAGTATTCCCATGCAGGGTAGTGGCCGGATTCTTCGTATGCGGCATTGTATTTTTTGGCAAGGGAGCGGAGCTGATCCAGCAGAGCTTCCTTTTCTTCGTTTACGGAGGAACGGACAGAGAATGCCATGCGGACATACTCTCCCGTGGTTTCCAAAATGCCCAGATTCAGGGAGGTCTGCACCAGACCCTCGATGTCTCGGCTCATGGCCTGTACCCCGTTGGGAAGATCCCACAGCAGTCCCAGCACAGCGGCAGAGCTTTCCTCTGTCAGCATTTGCGCGCAAGTTGCTTTTTCGCAGGAGAAGCGAACCTCCGTCTCTGTCTCGGGGAGGGTCTTTCGAATCTCCTCACACATCCGGGCAAAATCCGTGGAGAATTCGGGAGCCTCACTGCATACATAGGCGATGGTGGTGCGGGGGATAGCGTTATCCTTGCTACCGCCGTCAATGGACACAAGACGGCAGGGAACACCGCGGAGGATCTCACCGAGAACCTTGTTGGAATTGGTGCGACCCTTGTGGATCTCCACACCGCTGTGACCGCCTAAGAGATCTTCTACCGCTACACGATAGCAGGTGCCGGCAGGCTCAAATGTCAGGGGAACTTTAAAGTCACTTCTGGCG
Source organism: Faecousia sp. (assembly GCA_045660585.1). Classification (GTDB taxonomy): domain Bacteria; phylum Bacillota; class Clostridia; order Oscillospirales; family Oscillospiraceae; genus JAZOXB01. The sequence goes on from JAZREB010000349.1 coordinate 1,782, forward strand.
CCGCCGGCACAGCTAACGGTGAGAACACCCTCGTCCTCGGAGTCGCAGTTCAGGAGCAGGCGACCTTCCAGTACGGACATGTCCATAGCATCGGCACCTAACATGCCGATTTCTTCGTCTACGGTAAAGACACATTCCAGAGGGGGATGCTTCAGGTCGGTAGCATCCAGCAGAGCCAGCGCATAGGCTACAGCAATGCCGTCGTCACCGCCCAGGGTGGTACCCTTGGCGAAAATATATTCTCCGTCATGAGCCAGTCGGAGACCGTCTGCGGAAAAATCGATATCACAATCGGGATCCTTCTCGCAGACCATGTCTAAGTGACCCTGCAGGATCACGGTGGGGTGATCCTCGTAGCCGGGGGTGCCGGACTTGTAGATGACAACGTTGTTGCTCTCATCTTGCAGGTACTTCAGACCCCGTTCTTGTGCGAAACGGACACAGTAATCGGAAATTCTCTTGGTATCCAGGGAGCCGTGGGGGATGGCACACAGCTCTTCAAAATAATGCATCACAGCCTTGGGCTGTAAGTCGGTTAAAATACCCATTGTCGTTTCTCCTTTGTTGGTTTGCAAAAATTATTTATATCACAAATGGGCTCTTTCTGCAAGAGCTTTCTTCACTGCGGAAATATAAGCAGGGGATGTGCCACAGCAACCGCCGATGAGATCCGCACCCATATCTGTAAGGGTCAGCATATGCTTTGCGAAAGTGGAGGGATCCATGGGATAAACGGCCTCTCCCTTGTCAGAAATGGTGGGCATTCCTGCATTGGGCTTGACTAACAGGGGGATCTGTATGAGTTCCTTTAAATTGCGTACAATAGAGGGGAGCTGTTCCGGCCCCAGGGAGCAGTTGATGCCTACAGCGCCGGCACCCAGAGCCTCTAAAGTGGTGACGGCATCGTAGCAGGTACCGCCGAAATACAGACCGCCGTCTGCCTGAATACTGACACTGCACATAACCGGCAGATCGCATACGCTCTGAATGGCTTCCAGTGCGGCGGCGGTTTCGTCTACTCCCAGCATGGTCTCTACCACGATAAGATCAGCGCCGGCCTCGGACAGAGCCAGAGCCTGCTCACTGTATATACTGAAGAGCTCACTATAGCTCATGGTTCCCAGGGGCTCCATGGGAACACCGGTGGTGGTCATATCTCCGGCAACCAGGACACCTTCTACCTGCTTGGAGATCTGCACCAAGGTGCGGTTTAATTCTCCTACACGGTGGGCCATATCATGTCGTGCCAGAGAATGGCGGTTTGCGCTGAAGGTGGGAGCATAGACGATTTTGGAGCCTGCCCGTGCATAGGCCTGTTGCAACTGCAAAATAGTCTCGGGATGCTCTGCTACCCAGCTCTCTGTACAGACCCCACGGGGCATGCCCATCTTCATCAAATTGGAACCTGTGGCACCGTCCAGCAAAACGGGACCATGGGTAAAAAGTTTGTAAAATTCGTCCTTAGTCATTGCAATTCATCCCTTTCTGTAGTACTACTATTCTACAGCCTTTTTTTCACTATTGCAAGAACTCTTTTTCTGTGCTATACTGATATAAGTATTTTTTTGAAAAATCATAGGAGGTTATTCATGAAAAAGACAGTTTTAAAGAAGTATGCCAAGCTGATTGCCACCGTTGGTGTCAACGTACAGAAGGGACAGGAGGTATTCATCAATGCCGAACTGGATCAGCCTGAATTTGTTTACATGGTAGTAGAAGAATGCTACCGCGCCGGAGCCAAGAAGGTTGTTGTGGATTGGAGCTACCAGCCCCTTGCCAAGCTGACCTACCGCTGGCGCACCAATAAGACCCTCGCTACCATGGACGAGTACGAAGAGGCCCGTTGGAAACACATGGCTGACAACCTGCCCTGCCGTATCTATCTGGTGTCCGAGGATCCCGATGGTCTCAAGGGCATCAATCAGGAAAAAATGGCAAAATCCGCCCAGGCCCGCTACAAGATCATCAAGCCCTATCGTGAGCAGATGGAGAACAAGTACCAGTGGTGTATTGCCGCCGTTCCCGGTGCCGCTTGGGCAAAGAAACTCTTCCCCAAGCTGTCCAAGGCACAGGCCATTGAAAAGCTGTGGGAAGCCATCCTCTCTGCATCCCGCGTAACAGAGGATCCCATTGAGGCTTGGAAGGAGCACAACGAGGATCTGCGCAAGCGTTGCGATTACCTGAATTCTCTGGGCATTGAAACTCTGGAATACCGTAGCTCCAACGGCACCAATCTCCGTGTGGGCATGATGGAGCTGGGTGAGTTCAAGGGTGGCGGAGATACCTCCCTGCAGGGCATTTACTTTAACCCCAACATTCCTACTGAGGAATGCTTCATCTCTCCCAAGAAGGGCGAGGCAGAGGGTATTGTTTATTCTACCAAGCCCCTGTCTTACAACGGCCAGCTCATTGAGAATTTCTCCATCCGCTTTGAGGGTGGTAAGGCTGTAGAAGTCCACGCAGAAAAGAACGAGGATCTCCTCAAACAACTGATCTCCATGGACGAAGGTGCCGCCTATCTGGGCGAGTGCGCACTGGTTCCCTACGACTCTCCCATCCAGAACTCCGGCCTGCTGTTCTACAATACCCTCTTTGATGAGAATGCCGCCTGCCACTTAGCACTGGGCAAGGGCTTTGCAGATACCATCAAGGGCTTTGAGAACCGTACCCTGGAGGAATGCAGAGAAATGGGCCTCAACGAATCCATGGTTCACGAGGATTTCATGATCGGTGCAGAGGATCTGGACATTGACGCCCACACTCGTGACGGCAAGATCGTTCCCATTTTCCGGGGTGGCAACTGGGCATTTTGATCTGCCCCATGCATAGAGACAGTGAATAGACCATAGTCTGTTCAGAGGTGATAATATGAGTTTTTATACTAAATCTTCTCAAGAGGTCCTTGCACAGCTCAGCAGCAAGGAAAGTGGCCTCTCCCGTGAAGAGGTCACTGCCCGGCAGGAAAAATACGGCCCCAATGAACTGAAGCAGGGGAAAAAGAAAACCAATTTCCAACGCTTCTTGGATCAGTTTAAGGATGCCATGATCCTGATCCTTCTGGTAGCCGCCGCAGTGTCCTTTGTCATTGCCTGTGTAGAGGGCAATCCCAAGGAATTCTTTGAGCCCGGTCTGATCCTTCTGATCGTTGTGCTCAATGCGGTTATGGGTGTTATGCAGGAGAGCAAGGCTGAAAAGGCTCTCGATGCCCTTAAGAGTATGTCTGCTCCTCACTCCCGTGTCATTCGGGATGGGGAAGAGCAGGTGATTGAATCCTCCCAACTTGTTCCCGGCGATGTGATCCGTCTGGAAGCCGGTGACTTTGTCCCCGCAGATGCTCGCCTCATTAAGAGCGTCAACCTGAAATCCGAAGAATCTGCCCTTACGGGAGAATCCGTTCCCTCCGATAAGGACGCAGATGCCTTGATCGAAGAAAAGGCTCCCTTGGGAGATCGTAGCAACATGATCTACTCCGGTTGCAGTATCAGCTACGGTACCGCTACCGCAGTGGTCACTGCCACGGGCATGGATACGGAGATGGGCAAGATCGCAGGTCTCCTTTCCGGAGAACAGGACAGCCAGACTCCCTTGCAGAAAAAGCTGGCACAGCTTGGCAAGTATCTGGGCTTCCTGGCGCTGGGCGTATGTGCCATTATTTTCGTCATTGGTCTGGTTGCAAAGCTCCCCGTTATGGAGATTTTTATGACAGCGGTCTCTCTGGCAGTATCCGCCATTCCCGAGGGCCTGCCTGCAATCGTTACCATCGTTCTTTCCATCGGTGTTCAGCGACTGGCTAAGCAGAATGCGGTTATTCGCAGACTGCCTGCTGTTGAGACCTTGGGCGGTGCATCCATTATCTGCTCCGATAAGACCGGTACCCTGACCCAGAACCGTATGACCCTTATGAAGGCCTATACCGAGGAAGCTGCCGAGGATATTAGTCGCGAGAATTCCAAGGCCATCCGCAAGCTCCTTGCGTATGCTACCTTGTGCTGTGACGGCTCTATCCGTTTTGAGAACGGACAGGTACAGCACATCGGCGACCCCACAGAAACCGCCATTATTCTGGGCGCACACAACAACGGCATGACTCAGGGAGACCTGAACAGCCGTTTCCCCCGTGTAGCAGAGCTTCCCTTCGACTCCGACCGTAAGCTCATGACCTCCGTCAATAAGGTAGACGGAAAGCTCTTGGTCATTGTCAAGGGCGCTGTGGATATGATGATGCCCCGTTGCATTAAGGGCGATCTGGAAAAGGCCAGAGAAATGAACGAGGAAATGAGTTCCTGCGCTCTGCGTGTGATTGCCGTTTCCTATAAAGAGATCGACCATCTGCCGGAGGATCTGACCACACTGGAACAGGATCTGACATTCCTTGGACTCCTTGGTATGACCGATCCCCCCAGACCGGAGGCTCCCGAGGCTGTCCGTACGTGCCTCCGTGCAGGGATCAAGCCCGTTATGATCACCGGCGACCATGTTGTTACCGCTTCCGCCATTGCAAAGAAGTCGGAGGCCAAGCGGTCTTAGGAAGGCAAGCTTGGCATACA
>JAZREB010000350.1:0-3771 GCA_045660585.1 Faecousia sp.
TCTGATGTAGAGATCATCAACAAGGATCTGCATATTTGCTCCTTGGCTCCCGATGCAACTCTCAACATGGAAATCACCATGAGCCGTGGTCGTGGCTATGTACCGGCTGACCGGAACAAGAGACCCGACATGGCTATCGGAGTTATCCCTGTGGACTCCCTCTATTCTCCCGTTTACAAAGTCAACTACACTGTTGAAAACACTCGTGTTGGCAACATGACCGACTTTGATAAGCTGACCTTAGAGGTTTGGACTGATGGTACCATCACTGCAAAGGATGCTGTTTCTATTGCAGCTAAGATCTTGAGCGAGCACCTGAGCCTGTTCACCGATCTGTCCGAGACTGTTGGTGCACATCCCATCATCCGTGAGAAGAATCAGGATGTGGATCCCCCTGCACTGAAGCTGACCATTGAAGAACTGGATCTTTCCGTTCGTAGCTTCAACTGCCTGAAGCGTGCTAACATCAACACCGTCCGTGATCTGATTGCTAAGACTCCGGAAGAGATGATGAAGGTTCGTAACATGGGTAAGAAGTCCCTGGACGAAGTGCAGAACAAGCTGGAAAAGATGGGCCTTTCTTTGGCTACAGAAGAGTCCGGCAATAACAACTAAAATCTCAGTAATCCCTTGACCTTTTGAGAAGGAGGAAATACGAATGTTTGGAACCCGTAAGCTGGGCAGAACCAGTGATCAGCGTCGTGCAATGCTCCGTCAGCTGACCACCGACCTGCTGGAACACGGGAAGATCGAGACTACCTTCTGCCGCGCTAAGGAAGTACAGCCCGTTGTTGAGAAGATGATCACTCTCGGCAAGAAGGGCAACCTGGCAGCATACCGTCGCGCATTGTCCTATATCACTAAGGAAGATGTTGCTAACAAGCTGTTCAAGGAAATCGCTCCTAAGTACGCAGAGCGTAACGGTGGCTACACTCGCGTTGTTCGCATCGGCGTTCGCCGTGGCGACGCAGCAGAGATGGCTATCATCGAGCTGGTGTAATTAACTTATAAATCAGGAACTGTCGGTTACGATCGGCAGTTCCTTTTTATCTTAAGTCGGAAAAAGGAACTGCCCGAAGGACGGACAGTTCCTTTTTGTCTTATAGGCTTATTTTCTCTTTTTGTAATCGGATTCGATTTTTGCTTTCCAGTTGCCGGCCATACAGGGGGCGGATCTGTAAGTGCGAATGGCTTCTGTCAGGCTTTCGTATACCACCTCGGTACCCTTGTGGTCTGCGTGATAATTGGTGGCCCTATCCTGAGAAATCCCGAACCGACCGGCTTCCTTTGCGGCATCAATATTGGCTCCCAGGAACAGGAATTCCCAACCGTATTTTTCCTTCTCGTGGGTGATCATTTTCTTTACCTTGTCATAGGTGTAGGTACGGCTGGCATTTTCCATGCCGTCTGTGGTAATGACAAATAGGGTCTTTTCGGGACGATCTTCCTCACGGGCGTACTTGTGTACCAGACCGATGTGGTGGATGGCTCCTCCAACCGCATCTAACAGGGCGGTACAGCCACGGACGTAATACTCCTTGTCTGTCAGCTCCGGAACTTTGTTGAGGGGAATGCGGTCATGGATCACTTCGCACCGATTATCGAATAAAAGGGTGCTGATGTAACATTCTCCTTTCTGTTCTCTCTGCTTCTTGATCATGGAGTTGAAGCCACCGATGGTGTCCTGCTCCAGACCTGCCATGGATCCGCTACGGTCTAAGATGAATACGATCTCGGTTAAATTCTTTTTCATAATAATTCCTCCTGATAATTTGTTTGTGGTTTCCTTGTGCCTATATCCTATCACAGAAGAATAGAGAAATGGTCAACCGGCAGTTGACTTTTTATACCAAGTTTCTTTAAAAAGTAGACATTGGAAATGGCTACTTTTTATTGCCCGTGAGGGCGTAGAAACTTGTATGAGACGTCTTTTGTGCCATCTATGGCACAAAAGTTTCAATGAAAAGTGTCTGCTTTTCATTGAAAATCAGTATTATAAAAAATACTGCCCTTCTCAAATCCTTGAAAAGGGCAGTGGATCTTAAACACCGAGAGTTACCTGATCGAACTCAAAGAGGGTCATATTGATATCAAACATATCATAATTCCCACGGGTGATAAAATACATGATTATTACATCGAATTTACTGCTGTTGGTTAGGGCATAACCTGCTCTGCCGATGAGGTCCTTAGTTTGCTCCAGATCCAGTTCCAGAGCAATGGCAAAGGCCACAGCGGTGGGCTTGGTGGGTTTGTAATCCGGGTTGTTTCGGATCTTGGAGAAATGCTGTTTGCTAACGTTTGCTTTCTTGTAGATCTCGGAATCCTTTTTTCCTGTTTTGTCAATGAGTTTTAGGAGGGTTTCCGAAAAGCCTGCATCGGTCTTTGCAAGGAGGGAGTCCAATGAAGTTAGATGAGTTTCCTTTGGAATTGGAGCATTTTTAGCTTTGCCTATAGGAGCGTAACAAACTGTGGGCGCGCAAGGTGTGGGAATCTCCTCTCTCATTGTACCACGGCGATACCGAGATCGTCTGTCATAGGGATCCCGATCCTCGCGACTTAGGGATTGGGTCATGTATTCACATAGATCTCGCTTGCTTTGATCTATGTAATGATCGTCAATGTAGCTCTTAACATCGTGGAACAGATTCTTAGACAGGGAAAAAGCCCGTCGATTCCATACCACCAAATAAATGTGCATTTCATGATCCATAAGGAAGGTGCTAAAGGTCTGTATGGCAATATCCAGTACATCCTCCTGTGGGAAGCCATAGGCACCTGCGGAAATCAGGGGAAAGGCAACAGAGGAACATCCGTATTGATATGCCATTTCTAAGGAGGAACGGAAACAATGCTCCAGGAGCAGTTTTTCCCCATACATGCCCCCGCGCCATACAGGACCTACGGTGTGGATCACATATCGGGCATTTAAGCCGAAGGCGGGGGTAATGGCACACTCACCTACGGGGATATCTCCGATTTTTTTCCGTGCCTTTAAAAGACCGGGGCCGGCCTTTGCATGAATGGCGGCATCTGTACCGTCGCCAACAATGGCATGGGGATTGGCTGTATTCACAATTGCATCGGCGCAGACATTTGCAATGTCGTTGCGAATGATCTCAAAGGGCATGATACCACCTCCGTGCCTATATTATATAGCATTGACCCCGTCCCGTCAAGTGCCACGAAAGAGCATGCCTACACCTACAAATTTCCGTTTGCGAGCTGATTACACTCTTAAGTTCGCACCGGCATTAGGCGCCCTTGTCAGGGGAGCTGTCACGCGGTCAGCGTGACTGAGGGGTGGTAGAGTGGTTTAGCGTTCGCAGAAGGTTGAGAGGATCATAGGTAGTTTTTGCCTTACCTACCTTACGAAATACGGCAAAAGATAAGGAAACTTGTGGACTCAGGCTCGGTTTGCTCCCTGCCGGGGGCGTTCATTTCTTGTATTGACAAGAAACGAACCAAAGAAACAACCGGGGGGAGGCGCTGAGGGTTTCACCGGATCGTTCCCCCGGTGGTGTCGTTCCTTTTCTCACCGGATGAAAAACCGCCCTCCCCCCGGACCCCCTCCCGGCACTGCGTACCGCTTTCCTTTCCTTTTTCCGGTCGTTTCCTTTGCGTCACTTTTACGATATTTGATATTTCAAACTGCTATTTAACCTTCAAATTCCCGTTTATCGAGCTGTTTATGTTGCGGTAATGGCACCATCTTCTTCGCTCACGGTATCATAAAATCGACAAAAGTTTCTCTGTAGGGCAAGCTGCCCT
>JAZREB010000351.1:0-1839 GCA_045660585.1 Faecousia sp.
CGGCCTGTCACGCCACCGTAGGGTGCTACCCCTGTGAGGTAGATGGTCTGTGTCTGACCTGTGTAGTCCTTGTAGGATACTTTCAGCTGTAGCTCCTCCGGAGATCCCTGATAGGAACCCAGATCGAAGACGAACTTTAGAGTCACCTTAGAATTCAGGTCCAGAGATTTGCCTGCCCAGATAATAACGGGATTGCTCAGGTCATTGAGGACCGTGTTGGTGTTGCCGAAGACAACATTGTCCAAGTTGCTCAGATATGCTCTGTGAGCGGCTGTCATGGCTTCCTCTGCCAAAGCATCTGTACGATAGGCCTTAAAGATCTGCGCACCGGAGCCGTAGCGTAGGAGGTCGGCACAGAGTACCTTTAGACTTCTAGGCGCGGAGGCCTTATTTATCTGAGAATACGCATAAGTTGCAATGCTGTACTCATCCACAGGAGAATAGTAGACCCGGCCATCCTTAGTGCCGTATAGGACAGAACGGATCATATCGTTCATGTTTACAGCAGTGAGGCCGTTGAGGGTGAAGTAATAGTAATTTCCCTGTTCCACAGGCAGAAGCTTCATGGTCTCAACTCCGGTCTTGGTGTTGCCCTCGTAGGCATCCAGTTCTGCAAGGACATAAACGGTGTCCATATCGAAGTCTGCCAAGTAAGATTTGCTAATAGCAAGATTTACGGAAATATCACTTGCCAGATTCAAGCTATGACTCAGCTTAAGAGTGCCGTCCTCCACAGGATCCTTGAGGGCCTCCTTCATACCGCAAGCACAGATCCCCTCTATATAGCTATGTGCCTCTTCCTTAAATTGTGCAGTGAGGGTAAGATCCCCGGTGATTGCAGTCAGAGGCTTATCCCAGCCGCTGAAGATATAGTGATGCTCCGCAGTTGCCTCCTTAGTAGGTGTGGCTCCGGGATATACTGCGGTGCCACCCTTGACTACGGTTTCCGTAGCTAAGAGACTGCCATCCTCGTGGAGGTAGGTCACTGTGGCACAGCCGGTAGGTGCAAAGGCCTTGGGTCCCACATAAATATAATCTACAGTAATAGCACCTAACTGTGTAGTGCTGATGCTCACCATGCCACTAAAATTGAGTCGGAGAGCTGAGATTTTCTCCACTGCCTTGACAGCGTCGCTGACAGGAAGCGTCATGGTGATATAGGTATCGTTGTTCAGTTCCGCCGCTGTGGGATAACAGAAATCTGTGCAGGCATTTCGGATAGAATCTGTACCCATGGGATGGGAGGTAATGGTGCTGTAGAAGTAGACTCCTACCATGGGAGTGCCGTTGGCCTTGAAATTTTTCAGCTTAAAGCGGAGCTGAACCACCTCTGCCTCCTTGGTATCAAACTCCATACACAGAGGCTTATTGACAGAGGGCGCGCTCTGGACATAAAGGACACCTGCTGTAGCATCGGCATTGACATTCAGGGTCATTGTGCCGCCGTTTCCGGAAGAAAATACAGGAGCGGCTAATCTACTGCTCTGCTTCCAGCCACCGGCATCCAGGTTCACATTGCCGTATGTCTGGCTGAGATAACGCTCCTTATCCGTATCCTTGTCTGTAAAGTCCACATAGAACTTAGAAGGTGCATCTGCTTCCTTACCCATATAAATGTAGTCCACTACAATTTTTGCAAATTCTCCGGACTTCTGATTTCTGGTGAATTTGAAGCGAATACCCAAAGACTTAAGATAATCCGCCTGTTTTAGATTGTCGCCTACAGGGATCCGCAGGGTCTGCCACTGACCGTTGGTAATCGTAAAGGGGATGTAGGCACTGGAATCGGCGGATAATACCCCATTCTTCTCCTGCATAGCCACAAGCATAAGCTGAGGC
>JAZREB010000352.1:0-2766 GCA_045660585.1 Faecousia sp.
GTGCCGGAGAAGGTACCGCTGACATTGTCTGCCGCCCAAATAATATCGCAGAAATCCAGAAGGATATCGATATGGACATCATCAAAGTCGAAGGAGCTGTTGCACTTTCCGCTGTGACGGGAGTTGACCTTGATCTGCTGAACTTCCCCACCCTCTTTGTTGCGGAACTTCTTCATCTGCATGGAAACTCTGTTGACACCGGTGATGGATTCCGTGGGCATGTACTTGGTCAGTTCTGCCTCTGTGGGATTGTGGTGGTAGTAGGCATCAATGGTGACCTGATCCTTATAGAGGTTTGCGAAGGTGGAAACCGCACCGTGATGGTCACCGTGGGCATGGGTAATGAACCAGGCATCGATATGGGGCGTGCTATCTCCCGTAATCTGCTGTAAGTAGGAGAAGAGGAACTTGCCATCGGAGTTGTCCTGTTCCCAACCGCCGTCGATAATGATGATCTTACCACCGCGGGTCTGGATGATATAGGACATATTGTGGGAATAGTCCCCTTCTGCACGAACCTGCTTGGAAGGAAGCTGGTGGATGGTGGTCTTGGCATTGAGGGAAGCGGCAGAGGGATCCTTCATGTTGACCGTCAGCTTAGAAGCAAAAGCACGGAGCTCTGCTTCCTTGGCATCCAGAGTATCCTGAATGAAATCATAGGGCTGGATCAGCGAGGTGGGAACCACATTGTACTTTTTGAACAGGGCAATGGCCTCTTCCATACAGGTCATGAACTCACTGAACACCGCTTCATCATAGAATTCCGGGGTATCCAGATAGCCCTTCATATCATGGATGGCGGTAATGATGGTCTTGGTAGACCAGAGTCTGTACAGATACAGGGCGTTGCCGTCGTAGGCATTGTCCCCGGCGCTGTTGTCCTTCCAGCGGACGCAGGACATATCGGAGTCCTGTCGCAGACCGTGGGTACCGGCGGCGTTGCGGATACGAGCCCAGCCGGAGCCGTCAGGGTGCTCGAAACGGATCTGGGGAGCCTTAGAAAGATCCGTGGTAGTATCTGCCTTGACGTTATAGAGGTTGGTGTAGGTGCCGGTATACCGGGTGCCTACTGCCATATTCTTGCCGTTATTGAACCGCAGAACATAGGTAGGCATACCGTTAGAGGCCTTGCCACGGTAGTGGAAGTCGAAAGCCATAGTGGTAGAAATGCCGGAGGTAATGTATAAGAAAGAGGAGGTATCCGAGGGATTGACCACCTTCAGGGGGACATTGCCGTCGGTGCCTGTCCAGCTACCGTCAATGGCATAGAACACACTGTCCTGATTGCGGATCAGGTAGTGCTTGCCTTTCAGTTCCTTCATGTCGGTAGAGCCGTTGGCGCTCTGGGTGAAGCCTGCCAGACGGACTCTGCCGTTGCGGTGGGCTCCGGTGGTGGGGAGAGCTTCTACTTCCTTCCGCAGAGCCAGTGCAGATTGCTCCAAGGTGGGATCTGCCACCAATACCAGTTTGGAGATAAATGCCTTCAGCTTGGTAACCTGTCCGTCCAGTTTATCCTGTACGAATTCATAGGCATCGATCATTCTGGTGGGATTGGGGTTATAGGTATTAAAGAGGGCGATAGAATCCTCTAAACAGGCGAGGAATTCCTCATAAACAGATTCTTCATACAGTTCGGGAGTCTCCAAATAGGACTGCATTTCGTGGATCTGCTTGGCAAGAGCCTCTGTAGACCATACACGGTACAGATACAGGGCGTTGCCGTCATAGGCATTGTCCCCGGCGCTGTTGTCCTTCCAACGGACACAGGTCATGTTGCTGTCCTGTCGCAGACCATGGGTTCCGGCGGCATTGCGGATACGAGCCCAGCCGGAACCGTCGGGGTGCTCGAAACGGATCTGGGGAGCCTTAGAAAGATCCGTGGTAGAATCTGCCTTAACATTGTACAGATTGGTGTAGGTGCCGGTATACTGAGAGCCCACACCTAAATTCTTGCCGTTGTTGAACCGCAGAACATAGGTAGGCATACCGTTAGAGGCCTTCCCCCGATAATGGAAAGTAAAGGCCATAGAGGGAGTCGCTCCCCCGGAAATGTAGTAGAAGGTAGAGGGATCTGCAACGGTAACGGTCTTAAGGGGCAGATTGCCGTCGGTGCCCGTCCAGCTACCGTCCAGAATATAGAACACATCGCTCTGGAATCGGATCAGATAATGGGGACCCTTCAGATCCTTCATGTCCGTAGATCCATCTGCGCTCTGGGTGAAGGTAGACAAACGAACTCTGCCGTTACGGTCACCGCCGGTAGCAGGGAGCAGGTCGATCTGTCTGCTCAGATCATCGGCCTTTTCTGCCAAGGTGCTTGCATTGCGGTTTACCTTGACGATCTCCACACCGTCCTCTGCAGAGGCTGTCATGGCGGGAACCATCCCTAAGAGCATACAGAAACACAGTGCAAGACACAAGAGGGATTTCAATAAATGCTTCTTCATAGTTTCTTCTCCTTTGCGTAGTCTTTCTTCTATCCTACCATAGAAGAAAATTTTTTGCAACAAAAACAAGCGCTTTCCACCCAAAATATCACAGCTTGTCCCAGCGTTGGGGCGAGTTAAAAGGAAATAGAGAATCATTTCGGCGTAGCTACTCCCATAGTAGCGAAATTGCCAATTTCAGTTTGTCGCGCTGTTTGATGCATAAACCATCGTATCTCACCGTAGGGGCGACCTGTGGTCGCCTGCCTGTTTTGAAGAGAGAACAGTGATTTTAAACGGTAGAATGTTCAAATTTTCAGTTCCTACACCGGGAGACCAC
>JAZREB010000353.1:0-3168 GCA_045660585.1 Faecousia sp.
GTCTGAATCCCGATGTTCCCCTGGTCATTCCCGAGGTTAACCCCGCGCATGCAAAGAACCATAAGGGTATTATTTCCAACCCCAACTGCTCCACGATCATTACTGTGGTTGCAGTTCATGCTCTCAACGAGATCTCTCCCATTCAGTCTATGATCGCTTCTACCTATCAGGCTGTTTCCGGTGCAGGCGCCGGTGGCCCCGTAGAACTGGCAGAAGAAGTGGAAGCTCTCCGTGTAGGCAAGACCTACGAGCCCAAGGTTTTCAGCCACCAGATCGCATACAACCTGATCCCCCAGATCGGTGGCGAGCAGTGCGAAGGCTACACCAGCGAGGAAATGAAGATGCAGAACGAGAGCCGTAAGATCCTCCATCTGCCCGAACTGAAGGTCAGCTGCACCTGTGTTCGTGTTCCCGTTGTCCGTTCCCACTCCATCTCCGTAACTCTCCGCTTCGATCGTCCCATTACCGTGAAGGAAGCACAGTATGCCATCGCAAAGGCAAAGGGCTGTAAGTTGGTAGACGATCTGCGCAACAAGGAATACCCCATGCCTCTGGATACCTCCGATCAGGATATCGTATTCGTCGGCAGAATCCGTCCCGACCTCACCGACGAAAAGGGTCTGTGCCTGTGGTGCTGTGGCGACCAGGTTCGCAAGGGTGCCGCAACCAACACCGTCCAGATCGCAGAGCTTCTCCTGAAGTAAGAGAACCAAACCGCATATAAACAATAAAGGCACGCTCCGTTTTTGGAGCGTGCCTTTGACATATGGGTATCTGGTTATTGGAAGGAAGGTTTTCGGTTATTGGACGCTCTTTGCTATGGATAGAAGCTCTTGGACGGAAAGGAGATTTTCGCCGGCACAATCCAGGGAGAAGAAATACCCTTCTTTCTGCCATAAAAGCTGGATTTGATTTTGATCGGAGTAGACAAGGAAGCCATCTTGTTCACGGAAATCAAAGGCATCCATCTGCTGTGCCCAATCTGATTGGATCTGCTCAAAATACGAGGCATCCGCAGTTTGGTTGAACTTCAGAACGGTCACGGTTTGCGCTTCCCACAACGGGTGCCACAAATAAGTATAGCTTCCGTCCGGCTGGAGGCCACCGGTCTCTTTGCCCCAATCTCGGGGTAGGGAGGTGGGGTACATAGGGGTTTCAATCTCCTGCCTGATGATGGGATCGGTGACGGTGTTTTCGGGTTTGCGGAGATAGCTTTCAATATCTACTGCAACAATGCTCCCGAAGATCTCTTCAAGCAAAGAGGGCGGCAGGCTATAGTTAGCCTCTAAAATAAACAGGTATCGTCCGTCTGACCAATAATGCTTCTGTCTTCCGGGATCGGGATAGGATTGGGAAGGGGCCACGGTCACGGTAAAAACATCTACGCCACCTATGGAGCTTTCTGTGGTTTCATACTGTTCGTCATAGCCCAGATTGACGGTATCAATGGTGTATTTCCCGTTGTAATTCGGTTCGGCCAGTTGCTGATAAATGAAATAATTCTCTCCTTTTTTGCAGGTAAGAGTGCAGGAAAAGCGATTTGTGCTGCATCCGGTTATTTCCCATTTTTCTGTGGGCAGGACGGGCAAATAATGCTCTTCCAGGAAGGAAGGAGGGCGAGGGCTTTTCACCATTTTTACATTCAGATAGATATCTGCACTTGCGGGAACAGAGCCCTCCGAACTGATCAAGCTGTGGGAAATTTGCTTAACTTCTATGCCGAAAATATGCCGTTCCCCTACGGCAGCCGCCACTGCAACAAACAGCGCACAGAGGAATATGGCGATCAATGGGATCAGGAAAACAGATTTTTTCTTCCCGGGGGAAGTATCCTCGGATTCCTCCAAGAAGTCAGGGGATACCTCCCCAAGGGATAGGAGCAGATCTTCCGCTTTCATTCTAAATAACCCTCCGTTTCTAAATAGTTCCTAAGTTTTTTCCTGGTGCGGGAAAGAATGAGGAGAACATTGCTGTTACGGATACCGTATCGCTTTGCAATCTCTTTTGTGTCCTCGAAGAAATAGTACCGCCGTAAGAATACGTCTCGATCCCGTGGGGTAAGTGTCTCCAAAAAACGGTTTATGGCTATGGACAATTCCCGGTACATTAGAATTTTTTCCGGAGTTTGCTGACAGGGGATGCATTCCGACAGCTCTTCGTAGGCTATGTGGAATTGACTGCCTCCCCGTTTCAGTGCAGATTCCGCCTGTCTGCGATTGATGGCTCGATTTCGGACAAGGGCAGTAAAATAATATTTCAGGTTTTTCGGTTTAGGGGGAATGCCGGCCCAGAGGGCTTGCAGTGCATCATTTACGCACTCCTCGGCACTTTGCGTATCTCCAAGGATCCGAAAGGCAACGGAAAAAACGTATTTGCCGTACTGAGCCATAAGCTCTGTCAGGGCCTGCTCCTTACGGCTGATAATTCCGTCTGCAATCTGTTCGTCATTCATGTATTTCACCTCCTTCACCTATATAGACAGGTTTTCTTGAAATCTCTATCATTGCCCATGGGAATGGGATCAAATGTACCGAGGATGTCCCTTGCCGGGGGAAAAGGACTCCCCCTTGCGGAGGGAAGCTCCGAAAGGGGGAGGAGAGGGCAGTAGGGATGATCAAATTCGCACAGAGTTCGTAGGATGTACCGCACAATCCGTAGGGCAAGCTGCCCCCCAGCTTGCCGTCCGCGAAGCGGCAGACGGTGAAAATTACTGAACAATAATGATGTCGGTAGTTTTATAAATCCGTCATTTCAATCCAAAAATTGTATATTCGTAATCTTTTACCTTATCGATGGTTCCTGCACCGGCAAGCTGAGGGCAGCTTGGCCTACAGTGGCTGCTATGGATCCTCCGGAACTTTGTGCTTTGTCGCAGCCCCTACTGTCCTCTCCGCTCCCCCAGAGTGGGAGCCAAGTGACGGTGCGGAATTGCAAACAGTTCGATAAATCGGAATTTGAATACCAAATCACAGTTTATCGCTCCGTTGGAGCGAATGATATCCGTTCCTTACAGAACGGATGATATATCCTATGGGTATGATATCTGCGTCGCAGATGATATACGCTACGCGTATGTCGGTGTGGCTTACGCCACTAAATAAAATAAATAATGGGCTTTAACCCATATTTTAATCCGTGCCCTTTGGGGCACACATTCATGCCTCGCCT
>JAZREB010000354.1:0-11285 GCA_045660585.1 Faecousia sp.
TTTACACCGACAAGGCCGGCGAGTATCGTTTCCGCCTGAAGGCTACCAACGGTCGTATCATCCCTGTTAGCGAAGGCTACAAGGCCAAGGCATCCTGCGAGAACGGCATCGCCTCTGTAAAGAAGAACGCAGTGGAAGCCCAGATCGTAGACACCAGAGAGTAATCCTACAGCTATCATTCTTACTGCTGCAGAGCTTTCGGGCTTTGCAGCAGTCATCTTTCGGAGGAGTATGTATGAAAGACCGTATCGGAAAGGTTCAGTCCCAACTTTTTGCGGGGATCGGGGAAGAGGATCGCAGGGCGGTTCTCGGATGTGTGGGCTACCGTGTAAAGACCTACCCCAAGGGGAGCTTCATTGCTCTTGAAGCGGAAAACTTTGAGCATATTGCCATCATTCTCTCGGGAACAGTGGATATGATCAAGGAGGACATCTGGGGCAATCGCACCATGCTCCTGCGGATGAAGGAGAATGAAATATTCGGAGAAACCTTTGCCTGCGGAGGGGACTCGGTTTCCTCGGTCAGCTTCCAGGCTACGGAGCCGGCAGAGATCCTGTTTATGCCTTTCCAGCGGATCATGCATAGTTGTACCATGTCCTGTGCTTTCCATCACCGTCTGACGGGGAATCTGGTGGGAATCATGGCGGATAAGAATCGGGAGCTTATGCGAAAGGTAGAGGTGGTTACCAAACGAACCACACGGGAAAAGCTCCTGGCCTATCTGTCTATCCGTGGACAGATCGCAGGCTCTGCCACATTTGATATCCCTCTGAGTCGGGTGGAGCTGGCAGAATACCTCTGCGTAGATCGCAGTGCCATGACCAGAGAACTTCAGAAAATGAAGGACGAAGGGCTTATCGATTTCCAAAAAAACAGATTTACAATGATGTAAAGGATCGACCAATGTTGCATAAGTCACATTGGTCGGACTCTTTTTGGGCTATACTGTAGGGGAAAGGAGGGATCCCCTATGTTAGAAGGATGCCAAGGGAAAACCCGTACCCCTACCATTATTGAAAAAGAATGCCCCAACTGCGGAACGATCATTGAGCTGTTTTCCATTGATAGCCGGATGGCCTCTGAAACATGTGGCTTTGTTGCTTATAACGATACCTTGAGCTGTGTCCAGTGGTGCCAATATGCCCGACAGTGTGTGGGTGATGAAATGTACGACCATATGATGGAAATTTTAGAGTCCCAAAAGGCTCGGAAAAAGAAAGGAGCAGAACTATGATTCGTCGGATCATTACCATTGATGAGAAGAAGTGCGACGGTTGCGGTCTGTGCGCCAAGGCTTGTCATGAAGGTGCCATCGGTATCGTGGATGGCAAAGCGAAGCTCCTGCGAGAGGACTATTGCGACGGTCTGGGGGATTGTCTCCCTGCTTGTCCCATGGATGCCATTTCTTTTGAAGAACGAGAGGCTCCTGCTTATAACGAGGTGGCAGTATTGGCGGCCAAGAAGGAGAGGGAATCTCAGCTCCAGAGAGAGGATGCACCCTCCCGATTGGGTAATTTTCCCATTCAGTTGAAGCTGGTGCCGGAGAATGCTCCCTATTTTGATGGGGCGGATCTTTTGATTGCCGCAGACTGTACCGCTTTTGCCTATGGGAATTTTCACCGCGATTTTATTCAGGGTAAGGTAACACTGATCGGTTGTCCCAAATTAGACGGTGTGTCCTATGCCCATAAGTTAGAGACGATCTTGCGTTCTCATGAGATCCGATCCGTGACCGTTGTGCGTATGACCGTTCCCTGCTGTGGGGGCCTGACATTTGCCCTTCAAACTGCCATAGAAGGTAGCGGAAAGGAGATTCCTCTCCGAATCGTGACGATTACGCCCCATGGGGAAATAGTAACATAAATCCAATATGGACAACTTTCTTCCTTGTAGGATGCCAATGTCCCCCCCCTCAAAATTTCGAGGGGGGATTTTTTATACCGCAAATAAACTGTAACAGCTACTTCTATGGTAGGTAGTTAACAAAAAGATAGAAAGGAAGCATGGTTTTTTTGATAAAAATACTTCCATAATAGAGAAAAATATGATATACTATCAGAGAATGGAGTGTTATTGACTTCTTTTAATCCTTTGTGTGATAGGATGATCTTATGACTAACAGAATAAAGAAAAAGAAAAAAGAAAAATGGATGAAATTCCGCCATCGTGTGGTTCGGAATTTCTTCTTCCCGCCCTTCAGCCTCTATTGCCGTTGGAGATACGGCATCCGAGTAGAAAAGTTCCGGGAACAGGGGGATCGTCCTTATCTGATCCTCTACAACCACCAGACCGCCTTCGACCAGTTCTTTGTAGGTCTTGCCTTTAAGGGCCCGGTATATTATCTGGCCAGTGAAGACATTTTCTCCAAGGGATGGATCTCTTCTCTCCTTCGCTGGGCAGTTGCGCCTATTCCCATTCGCAAGCAGTCTACGGATGTTGCCGCAGTTATGAACTGCATGCGTGTTGTCAAGGAGGGTGGCACCATCGCCATTGCACCGGAGGGGAACCGTACCTTCAGCGGAAAGACCGTTTACATGAACCCTGCCATTGCCACTCTTGCCAAACGCTTGAAGCTCCCCATCGCTCTGTATCGGATCGAAGGTGGCTTCGGTGTCCATCCCCGTTGGAGCGACGGTATCCGTAAGGGCAAAATGCGTTCTTATGTAAGCCGTGTCATCGAGCCGGAAGAATATGCCGATATGGAGCCGGATGTCCTCCTTGCTATGATCGAAGAGGGACTCTATGTAAACGAAGGTAAGGCAGACGGGATCTTCCGTTCCGACCGTCGTGCAGAGTATTTAGAGCGTGCGATGTATGTCTGCCCCCGTTGCGGATTTGCAAAGTTCGAGAGTCGGGGCAACCATATCCGCTGTACAAGCTGTGATATGACCGTCCACTATGGGGAGGATAAATCCCTGTCCTCTGAGGATGGAGTATTTACCTTCAAGTTCCTGACGCAGTGGTACGAATATCAGGAACGCTTTGTTAATCGGTTCGATCCCTATACATATTTGCAGGAACCTATTTTCCGGGATCACGCCTCTTTGAGCCTGGTTCACGTAGAAAAGAAAAAAGAGAACCTTTACGAAAATGCTACCCTCGCCCTCTACGGCGATCGTATGGTTGTAAATGAGGGACAGACCGATGAGCGCACCTTTGCCTTTGACGATCTGTCAGCGGTATCTGTTCTGGGACGGAATAAGGTCAATCTTTATTACGGCAAGGAACTCTACCAGCTAAAATCCGACGAGCGCTTCAACGGTTTGAAGTATGTTAACCTTTACTACAGATATAAGAATATTAAAGGAGGAAATCCTAATGGAGAATTTTTGGGACTATAGTGTGTGGGGCACGCTGAATGTTATTGCAACCCTTTTGGGCGCTCTTTTGGCGGCCAATGTTCTTAAGAAAACCATTAAACCCCTGCAAGCATCTTTGATCCCTACTTCGGTTTTGGGCGGTCTTCTTCTGCTGGTAGTTACCGGTGTGTACAAGTGGCTCTCCGGTGGCGAGGAGCTTTTCAGTGCCCGACTTTTCGGAGAAAACGGTACCATGACTCTGGAAATGCTGACCTATCACTGTCTTGCTCTGGGCTTTATTGCCTCCACCTTCAAGACCTCCGATGGCAAGCTGACCAAACAACGTACTGTGGAGATATTAAACACCGGCATTACTACGGTTTCTACCTACCTGATCCAAGGTGTAGTCGGTCTGGGTATTACCATGCTGGTTGCGCTGTTTGCTGATGATTTCTTTGCGGCCGCCGGTGTACTTCTGCCCTTCGGCTACGGTCAGGGCACCGGTCAGGCACTGAACTACGGCAATCTTTATGAGGTAGAACATGGCTTCATCGGCGGTAAGAGCTTCGGCCTTACCATTGCCGCACTGGGCTTCCTCAGTGCCAGCATCGGTGGTGTCATTCATCTGTATATCCTCAAGAGAAGGGGAGTCATCAAGAAGGTCGATTGGGAAAAGCTCCGCAATCACGAGCCCATCGAATCCGACAACGAGATCCCCATGCAAGAGAGTATCGACAAGATGACCATTCAGATCGCTCTGATCATTGTGGCATATATGGTCACCTATGGTATCATGTCCCTGCTGGGTAGTTTACTTCCCGGTATGCGCTCCCTGATTTTCGGCTTTAACTTCCTCCTTGGCGTACTTTCCGCCACTTTGATCAAGTTTGTCCTCGGTCTGTTCAAGAAGACTCGTATCCTTAAGAAGGAATACACCAACAACTTCCTTCTCACCAGAGCAAGCAACTTCTTCTTTGACCTCATGGTCGTTTCCGGTATTGCCGCTATCCGTCTGTCTGTTCTGGGACAGTACTGGGGAATCATTCTTGTTCTGGGCGTAGTCGGCCTTTTGGTTACTTATTTCTACAACCGTCTGGTTGCCAAGGCTCTCTTTAAGGACTATCCCGAAGAGCAGTTCCTCATGATGTACGGCATGCTCACCGGCACAGCCAGCACCGGCATCATTCTCCTGCGTGAGATCGACGGCGAATTCAAGACTCCTGCCGCAGACAACATGGTTTATCAGAACTTCCCGGCAATTGTCTTGGGATTCCCCATTATGCTCCTTGCTACCTTAGCCCCTGTAAAGCCCCTGCTGACACTGGTGCTTCTGGCGGCGTTCTTCTTGGTACTGGTCGTCCTGCTGTTCCGTAGCAAGATCTTCTGCAGAAAGAAGAAATAATTCCTTCAATCCTTCTTCCTTGATACAAAGTATACCTTTCCGCTACTGTCTACGGTTAGGAGAAAGGTGTCTTTTAGGGAACAATTTCGTTTTCTCAGCTCCTCATGAAGCCAGGGCAGATCTTTTCCCGATAGGGATAGATTCTCCTCCATGATTCGTCCATCGGAGATCATGGTAATGGGGAGCTGGGTCTCCTTTACTTGTGTACCCACATCCTTTGCAGTTGGGGGCTGATCCTTACTGTATAACAGGGTAGACAGTTGTCCGTTGGTTTCCAGTATGGCAAATTTAACGGTACTGAGATCGAAAATATCCTTTTCCCGCAGGTGCATGGTCAGTTCATCTAAATTGACCCGTGTTTTGCGGAGATTTTCCTGGGAGATCCGTCCGTTTTCAATGAGGATCACCGGTTTCCCACAGATGAATTTTCTCACGCTCACAGAGCGTAAGGAAATATAGGCGATGATACTTTCTGCCCCAAGGATCAGAGCAATTGGCAGGATTCCATGAAATATGGGAACATCCGGTTCTTCCATGGGAATGGTGGCCAGATTCGCCAGTAGCATAGATACAACAAATTCCGAGGGCTCCATTTCTCCCAATTGCCTCTTTCCCAGGAGTCTCACGGTTAGCAGGAGCAGGGTATACATGAGCCCTGTTCTCAGTAGTATATTGATCATTCTATCACCCCACATAGTATGTGCGGAAATTTCAGAGATATTAGGTTCTTGGAGGTGCAGCAATGCGGATCAACGAATATTTTGGTGAAAATGTATTCAGCAAGGCTGTCATGAAAGAAAGATTACCCCGCGACGTTTACAAAGAACTGGAACGGGTAGAACGAGAGGGCGGTGCCATTTCCATGGCTGTGGCAGATGTGGTTGCCAGAGCGATGATGGACTGGGCGGTAGAAAAGGGCGCGACCCACTACACCCACTGGTTCCAGCCCCTTACAGGTGTTACCGCAGAGAAGCACGATGCCTTCCTGACGGCTCCCGACGAAGAAGGTCGTGTCCTCATGCGCCTGACCGGCAAACAGTTGGTTATGGGCGAATCCGATGCGTCTTCCTTCCCCACAGGTGGTCTCCGCGCTACCCACTATGCCCGTGGATATACTGCCTGGGACAGCACGTCTCCCGCCTTTGTTAAGGAGACTTCCGGTGGTAAGATCCTCTGCATTCCTACAGTGTTCCTCTCCTATACAGGTGAGGCGCTGGATAACAAAACTCCCTTGCTCCGATCCATGCAGGCGCTGTCTCAGCAGGCTCTGCGGATCCTTCGGTTCTTCGGTGACACAGAATCCGGGAAAGTCATTCCCTCTGTAGGTGCCGAGCAGGAGTATTTCATTGTCGATCGGGAAAAATATCTGAAACGTCGGGATCTGGTCTATACCGGACGTACGCTCTTCGGTGCTCCCGCACCTAAGGGACAGGAACTGGAAGATCAGTATTTCGGTGTTATCCGTGAACGAGTAGGTGCCTTTATGGCAGAACTCAACACAGAGCTTTGGAAGATGGGCATTACCGCCGCAACACAGCACAACGAGGTTGCTCCGGGACAGCATGAATGTGCACCCATTTACTGCACCTGCAATGTCGCCGTTGACCAGAATCAGATGATGATGGAGACTATGAAACGGGTAGCGGGACATCATGGACTTGTGTGCCTCCTTCACGAAAAGCCCTTTGCCGGTGTCAATGGCTCCGGTAAGCATAATAACTGGTCCATTTCCACGGATCTGGGAGAGAACCTCTTAGAACCGGGAAAGACTCCTAATGAGAATCTCCAGTTCCTCTTGATCCTGTCTTGTATTCTTAAGGCGGTGGATCGTCATGCCGATCTTCTCCGTGCCGCTTCTGCCTGTGTAGGAAATGACCTCCGCCTTGGTGCAGAGGAAGCACCTCCTGCCATTGTATCGGTTTTCCTTGGGGATCAGTTAGAGGATGTTGTGGAACAGATCATTGAAAACGGAACCGCCGCCGGATGTATCCGCGGAGAGAATCTGGATGCGGGCGTTTCCACCCTGCCTGTCCTTCTTAAAGATGCGGCAGACCGTAACCGTACGTCTCCCTTCGCTTTTACAGGGAATAAATTCGAGTTCCGTATGGTGGGCTCTTCCGATTGTATCGCAAATGCCAACACGGTTCTCAATACCATCGTAGCAGAGGCCTTTAAGGAAGCCGCCGATGCTTTGGAAGCAGGGGAGGATGCAGGCAGACTTACAGCACGTTATTTCCGGGAGCACAGCCGTGTGATCTTTAACGGTAACGGCTACAGTGAGGAATGGGTAGAAGAGGCGGCTCGCCGCGGCCTTCCCAATTTCCCCGGTATGGTATCTGCCATACCTGCCATTACTACGGAGAAATCCGTTGGATTATTTGAAAAATTCGGCGTCTATACCAGAGCCGAGCTGGAATCCCGTGCTGAGATCCTATATGAGACCTATACCAAGGTAACTCTCATTGAGGCAAGAACCATGCAACATATGGCTTCTAAGCACTACATTCCCTCGGTGATCCATTACACCACCCGTCTTGCAGACTCTGTATGCAAGGTTCGCTCTGCTTGTGCGTCACTGCCTGTGAGCGTACAGGTGGACTTGCTCCATAAGACGAGCATCCTCTTAGAGCAGGCCAACGGGGCACTGGCGGATCTGGATCACAGTGTAGAGCAGTGCAATCATATGGACGGCCCCCGAGAGCTTGCGATTTACTGTCGGGATGCTCTGGTTCCTGCTATGGATGCCTTACGACAGGCTGTAGATGGGTTAGAGCTCTTGACAGACAAGGATCTGTGGCCCGTTCCCACCTACGGTGATTTGATGTTTGAAGTATAAGAGGTACAGAACAATGTGTGAAGAAAACAAGAATTTAGAAGAACAGATCCCTGAGGAAAAGGCTCCCTTTGAGCCCTCGCCTCGCTGGAAACGTGTCCTTGCATGGATCATGGCAGGTATCGTTACTGTCGGTGTGATCAACTGGCTGATTTCCATTGCATTTCCTCAGTGGCCTGAGTATATTATGGGGTTATTCCGTTGAAGATCCTGGGAATCGATCCGGGCTATGCTACCACAGGTTTTGGTCTGATCACGGCAGAACGGGGACAATTCGGTCTACTGCAATACGGCGTGATCACAACTCCACCGGACATTACCTTTCCCCGGCGTTTGGAAATGCTCTATGATGATATGTGCAAGCTCATCGAGGTCACCAAGCCTGAGGCAGTTGCGGTAGAAGAACTCTTCTGGGGTCACAATATTACAACGGGTATCGGCGTATCTCATGGCAGAGGTGTGATCCTTCTGGCTGTGCAGAAAGCAGGTCTGCCCCTTTATGAGTACACTCCCATGCAGGTTAAACAGGCTGTGGTAGGCTATGGCAAGGCAGAAAAACGACAGGTCATGGATATGACCCGCCGTCTCTTAAAAATGGAAAAAATGCCCCGTCCCGACGATGCGGCAGATGCCATTGCCATTGCTCTGTGTCATGCCCGTTCCTCCACCAGCTTGCTAATGAATCGAGGTTAAGAATGTTTTACTATTTAAATGGAGAGATCACCCTGTTGGAGGGGAATTTAGCGGTGGTAGACTGCGGTGGAGTGGGATATGCCTGCCATACAAGCAGTTATACCTTATCTAAACTGAAAATCGGACAAAAAGCCAAGCTCTTCACCTACTGCAACATACGGGAAGATGCCTTCGATATATTCGGATTTTCCACTCGTGATGAGCTCCGCTGTTTTGAAATGCTCCTGGGTGTTACCGGTGTTGGTCCCAAGGCCGCCCAGGCCATACTGTCTGCTGTTTCTCCCGATCGTTTTACCCTTGCTGTTATGACCCAGGATGAAAAGGCTCTGACAGCCGCCCAGGGTGTCGGCAAGAAGCTGGCACAGCGGATCATCCTGGAACTGAAGGATAAAATGGGAAAATCTCCCGTTACAGAGATGTCCGGGGGAGATTTTACACCCGTACCTCAGGGGGATACATCCGCTCTCGCTATGGCTCAGGCCGCTTTGGGAGAATTGGGATACTCTCACGCTGAGATCACCGCCTCTCTTAAGGGGCTGAAGGCCGACGGCATGACTACAGAAGAGATCATTCGCTATGCACTGCGTGCTATGGTTATGAGGTAAGATATGAGTATTGATTTTTCACAGGATCCGGGCGCTCCCATTATTACTACCGGCTTCACTCCCGGAGATGAGCAGGAATACTCCCTGCGCCCCAAACACCTATATGAATACAACGGACAGGAAAAGGTAAAGGAAAACCTTGCCGTCTACATCGAGGCCGCCAAGAGACGCAATGATTCTCTGGATCATGTGCTCCTTTACGGCCCTCCGGGATTGGGCAAGACGACTCTCGCCGGTGTCATTGCCAACGAGATGGGAGTCAATATCCGTATCACTTCCGGCCCCGCTATCGAAAAGGCGGGAGATTTAGCCGCCCTTTTGACCAACCTTGGGGAAGGGGATATCCTCTTTATTGACGAGATCCACCGCCTCAATACAGCGGTAGAGGAGATCCTGTATCCTGCAATGGAGGACTTTGCCATTGATATTATCGTTGGCAAGGGTCCCTCTGCTAATTCCATCCGCTTGGATCTGCCACGATTTACGCTCATTGGTGCAACCACCAGAGCGGGACAGCTCTCTGCCCCTCTGCGGGATCGTTTCGGCGTGACCTTCCGTTTGGAGCTTTATACTCCCGAGGAGCTTTGTCGAATCATTACCCGATCCGCTGGTCTTATGGGTATGGAGATCCACAAGGACGGCGCTATGGAGATCGCTTCCCGTAGTCGTGGAACTCCCCGAATCGCAAACCGCATGCTCCGCAGAGTGCGAGATTTTGCACAGATCTTCTACGATGGTGTTATTACTCGGGAAGCGGCAGATCATGCGCTGAGCAAGTTAGAGGTAGATCAGTTGGGATTGGATCCCACGGACATTCGCATGCTCACTGCGATCATCCGCAATTACGGTGGTGGTCCCGTGGGTCTGGAAACTCTGGCAGCTACCATTGGAGAAGAAGCCATTACTCTGGAGGATGTGTATGAGCCCTATCTCATGCAGATCGGCTTCCTGACCCGTACGCCTCGGGGACGTTGTGTAACCGGACTTGCCTATGAACATTTGGGAATTACGGGTTCCGCAGGCGAACAACTGACATTTTGAACGAAAAACGCCTACAATTATGGTTAAAAACTAACAATAAAGGGTTTTTTTATAAAATTTAAGATATATTCTATTGACAAATATAAACTACAGTGTTATAATCATCACGGATCGTGCTATATGTCACACGACCACCCTGCAGCATTTATTCAAACCGCGTCAGGGAAACATTTACTAAGAGAGGTAAAAATCATGTACGAAGACAAGACTTTAGTTTGCAAGGAATGTGGCGAAGAGTTCGTATTCACCGCCGGTGAACAGGAGTTCTATGCAGAAAAGGGATTCCAGAACGAGCCCCAGCGTTGCAAGACCTGCCGTGACGCTCGCAAGAATGCTGCCCGTAGCCCCAGAGAGTTCTTCACTGCTACCTGCGCTAACTGCGGTGGCGACGCTCGCGTTCCCTTTGAGCCCAAGACCGACCGTCCCGTATACTGCAGCGAGTGCTTCGCTAAGATGCGTGAGAACGGCTAATTTAGGCCCTACGAATTAAAGCAAGCAAACGATAGTGAGTTTTTCTTAGGAAAGACTCACTATTTTTATGCAATGTCATATGAAAGAAAATTCCCTCTGCCAACTTAGCAATTGGGGTCAAAATTCGACAAAAATCCCATACTTGACAAACAGGAAGTTCCTGCGTACAATATAAAGGAGTATCTGTCTTTTGCAATTTTTATAATCATACATTTATAAATTGCTTGTTTACCATTTTATAAGGAGACCTGAAATGGCTGTGGAATATATTACTTCCTTACAGAATCCCTTGATCCGTCATTTGCGGAAACTACAGAGTTCCCGTAGCTACAGACGAGAGTCCCGGGAATTTATCTGCGAAGGCTGGAAATTATTAGAAGAAGCGATCAAATGGTTTCCCCATATCAATACTGTGATCTATGCCAAGGGTAGACAGTGTCCCCCCATGGCCCCCGACACACGGATGGTAGAGGTTCCCGAGTCTCTGTTAGAGAGTCTTTCTTCTATGAAAACGCCTCAGGGTGTCATATTTACATGCGAACTTCCCTCTGAGGGCGAGATCGACCTCCGCCCCGGCATGCTCCTGTTGGATGGGATCCAGGATCCGGGGAATTTGGGGACGATTTTACGCACAGCGGATGCCTTTAACATCCCGGTTCTGTTGACGAACGGCTGTGCAGATCCCTATTCCGACAAGACCATCCGCGCATCTATGGGGGCGGTGTTCCGCACAGTGCCCGGTAGTCTGGATATGGAGACACTCCTGGATCGAGCAAAGGAACAGGGGATATCTATTGTTGCAACAGCCCTTACAGATCGGGCAGTGGATCTGCGGACGGTGGATCTGTCCTCCTGTATCACTGTGATCGGCAGTGAGGGGCAGGGAATTTGTCAGCGGCTCCTGGAGGCCTCTCATAGACAGGTGATCATTCCCATGGAAG
>JAZREB010000355.1:0-4353 GCA_045660585.1 Faecousia sp.
AGAATTACTTCTTCTTGGCCTTGGGGCGCTTCTGACCGTACTTGGAACGGCTCTGCATACGACCCTGAACACCCTGGGTATCAAGAGTACCACGGATGATGTGGTAACGAACACCGGGAAGGTCCTTTACACGGCCGCCACGAATCAGAACGACAGAGTGCTCCTGCAGGTTGTGGCCAACACCGGGGATGTAGGCGGAAACCTCGTAGCCATTGGTCAGGCGAACACGAGCGATCTTACGCAGTGCGGAGTTAGGCTTCTTAGGAGTGGTGGTACGAACTGCAGTGCAGACGCGTCTCTTCTGGGGGGAAGCCAGATCGGTAGCGCGGTTCTTCAGAGTGTTCAGACCCTTCTGCAGAGCGGGAGCGGTGGACTTGTAGGTGACCTGCTCACGGCCCTTTCTGACCAGCTGATTAAAAGTAGGCATGTTTTTCTCCTTTCTTTTGATATTGCTGTTTCCAGCATTTATATTATCCCGAAATATCCTAAAATATTCCGTTGGATACAAGAATTTGGATACAAACAATGTATCGTCAGTAAAATGAGTTTAAAGGATCGCCGCCGCTGCCGCAGGAACGGAGATGGCACAGGCAGCACCCAACTGCCTCATGGTGTCAACATACTCCAGCGCGGTTCCGGTTTCTTCACAAGTTCTGGCAATAGGGTCTGTCAGCATGGGATCTGCATCCTCTGCTATGTAGACTTTCTTAGCCATTCCTGTGGAGAGAGCCTTGCGCAACTGCTTGATCCCGACCACTTTTGTAGGTGCGGTCTTAAGCTCATCAAGCACTTTATACACCTCTTAAATCTTTTGCTACTGCTATCTGTCGGCTCACAGATAAACAGTCTCACGCAATTTGAGATTATAGCAGAATTAACGAAATTTGTCAACATTTTTTGAAGAATTTCACGAAAAATTTTTTATTTTTATTTCCCTTTCTCTCCTTTATGTAACCGCTTCCATATTTTCACTGTCATTTGTCTCTTCACAGGATATTTTCTCTATTTTTATACCTGCTACTCCCCTATCCCCCCCTTCTATAAACAGGTAGAAAAGGAATTGTATTTTCTCCAAAGGTATGGTATAATGGTTGCACCATATACGAGAGGTGAGATCTCTATGAAATCCATTCGCGATGTTTTTAAAATTGGCAAAGGTCCTTCCAGTTCCCACACCATGGGACCGGAGCGAGCAGCTAAACTTTTCCTGGAGCGGAATCCTGAAGCTTCCTCCTTCCGGGTCGTATTATATGCCTCCCTCAGTAAAACCGGCAGTGGTCACGGCACAGATCGTGTTCTTTACGAGGTTCTGGGTGCAGATCGAACAGAGGTTATTTTCTCTGATTCCTCCAATCCTGTCCCCCACCCCAACACCATGGATCTGTTCGCCTATGACAAGGATGGTAATGAGCTGAATAAAATGCGAGTTCTGTCCATCGGTGGCGGTGACATTCAGATCGACGGCGAAAACGCCACTTCGTTCTCAGAGGAAACCTATCCCGAAAATTCCTTTGCAGAGATTGCTCAGTTCTGTAAATGGCGATACATCACTCTGCCGGAGTATGTAGAACTGAACGAGGGACCCGAGATTTGGGATTTCTTAGCTGAAATCTGGGAAACAATGAAGGCATCTATCGATCGAGGGATTCATACCGCAGGCATCCTCCCCGGAGGTCTGCAGTTAGAGCGTAAAGCAAAAACAATGTACGAGAACATTGTCCCCAATGAACGGCCCCAGCTCATGGAACTGCGTATGATCTGCTCCTTTGCCTATGCTGTAGCAGAGGAAAATGCGGATAACGGTGTCATCGTCACTGCTCCCACTTGCGGTTCTGCCGGCGTACTTCCTGCCGTTCTGCGGTATATGCAGATCACTCATGATATGCCCGATGAAAAAATCTTAGAGGCTCTGGCTGTAGCCGGTCTTTTTGGCGCCCTTGTAAAGCGGAACGCCTCCGTCTCCGGAGCAGAATGCGGTTGCCAGGCCGAGATCGGCACTGCATGTTCCATGGCCGCCGCCGCTCTGTGTGAGACCTACAATATGGAACTGGCCTCTATTGAATATGCCGCCGAGATCGCCATGGAGCACCAGCTTGGCCTGACCTGTGACCCCATCTGCGGTCTGGTGCAGGTTCCCTGTATCGGAAGAAATGCAGTAGCCGCTAAGCGCGCTATGGATGCCTTTAACCTCTCTACCCTGCTGACCGGCACCCGTAATATCAGCTTTGATATGGTTGTACGTACCATGAAAGAAACCGGCGAGCATATTAGCGACCATTTCCGTGAGACCTCAGAAGGTGGCTTGGCTCGTCTGTATCACCGCAGAAAGCGGAAAGTTGACCATCACTAAATATCATAGATACCATCCCCTCCCCATTTTATCGGGAGGGGATCATCTATTTTTCGCAGAAAGGGCGGAAAATACTTGAGAAACAGAAAAATCTATGATATAATTGTTACGATATAGAGGTTCTTTCTCGAAAATCTATTAGAGAATGAAATAAGGAGAATAATTCTATGAAATTAGGTATTGTCGGACTCCCCAATGTTGGTAAGTCCACCCTGTTTAACGCCCTGACCGGTTCCCATGCTGAGACCGGTGCATACTCCAATGCCGCAGCTAAGCCCAACATGGGTCAGGCCAAGGTTCCCGATTCCCGTTTGGATTGGCTGACGGAATACTATCACCCCAAGAAGACCACCCCCGCCACCATTGATTTCGTCGATGTCGTCGGTATCAAGAAGGGTGGCGGCAGAGGCAACGCTTACTTGCAGACCATCCGTCTGGTAGATGCTCTGGTTCACATCGTCCGCTGCTTTGAAAACGACGAGATGTTCACCGAGCCCGCAGATGCTGCCCGCGATGCCGATAATCTGGCAGTGGAGCTGATCCTGGCAGATATCGAGGTCGTAGAGCGCCGTCTGGATAAGGCCAACAAGGCCGCAAAGAGTGGCGAAAAGAAGGCAAAGCGTGAAATCGAAATGTGCAAGGGCCTCTTAGATCACCTGTTAGAAGGCAAGCCTGCCGCAACTTACGAATTCACCGAAGAAGACAAGGACATCCTCCAAGATGGCGGTCTCCTCAGTGTTAAGCCGGTGATCTACGTTGCTAACATGGCAGAAGATGACATTGCAAATTATGCAGATCATCCCCAGTACAAGGCACTTGCCGCCATTGCCGCCGAGCAGGGCGCCGCTGTGCTCCCCGTAGCCGCTAAGTTTGAAGAAGAAATCATGGAAATGGATGACGAGGATGCCGCTATGTTCATGGAAGAGCTGGGCCTTACCGAGAGAGGTCTGGATCGTCTGATCCATGCCAGCTATGATCTGCTGGGTTACATTTCCTTCCTCACCGGCGGTGAGGACGAAGTCCGTGCATGGACCATCACCAAGGGCACCAAGGCTCCCAGAGCTGCCGGCAAGATCCACAGCGACATCGAACGCGGATTCATCCGTGCTGAGACCGTAGCATTCGACGATCTGGTTGCCTGCGGCACCGTAGCAAATGCCAAGGCAAAGGGTCTGTTCCGAAGCGAAGGTAAGGAATATGTCATGAAAGACGGAGACATCGTAAACTTCCTGTTTAACGTCTGATCTCCTCCCTCTTTATAGCATTGCAAATGGGAAATTGCACCACAGTGCAGTTTCCCATTTTTTAATATTTATAGTAAAAAGCAAATCACAGTTTATTGCTCCCTTGGAGCGAATGATATCCGTTCTTTACAGAACGGATGATATACCCAATGGGTATGATATCTGCGTTGCAGATGATATACGCTACGCGTATGTCGGTGCGGCTTACGCCACTAAATAAAATAAATAATGGGCTTTAACCAATATTTTAATCCGTGCCCCTTGGGGCACACATTCATGCCTCGCCTTGGCGAGGTATATCATACCATAGGTATATCATGCCCCACAGCCGTGGGGTATATCATATCGTAGATATATCATTCGCACCAACGGTGCGATAAACGGGAATTTGAAATGCAATATCATATGCCGGAAGGGCTTAGAAAAAGGAGTTGTCTCTCATAGAAAAAGACAACTCCTTACATTTTAAAATTATTCCTCGTGGTCGATATGGCGCTGGATACGGTCGATGATCATTTCCAGAGCGACCAAATTCTTGCCACCTTCCAGAACGACTAAGTCAGCATTCTTCTTGCTGGGCTCTACAAACTGCTCGTGCATGGGTTTAACCGTTGCAAGGTACTGATTCAGTACGGATTCTAAGGTTCTGCCACGCTTTGCGACATCTCGCTTGATGCGGCGGATCAGTCGAACGTGGGCATCGGTATCAACAAAGAGCTTAATGTCCATTTGAGAACAGAGTTCTTTATTTTCGAAAAT
>JAZREB010000356.1:0-3890 GCA_045660585.1 Faecousia sp.
AGGTATCTCCGGGGGTCATGGAATCCACAGAGGCATAATGGCGCCACTTGATGCCGTTGATCCAACCGTCACCGTTGACGGTGGTATCCACATGATAATTGGAATCCTCGTCCACAGTCACCTCAAAGTCTGCTTCGCGACCGGTAATGGGATACGCAAGGTCGTTCACATGGACAGAGGTGATTTCTTTGGGATCATAGGCCTCTGCTCGGGTCACGGGATAGAATGTAATGCAGAGGCACAGCGCAAGAAACAGAGAAATCCATCTTTTCATAGTTCAATCCTCCTTACCAGGGTTGAGTGAAACGATAGAGGAAGGTAACGATCTGACCCCGTGTGCAGGTCTTATCGGGGGAGAAGGTAGTAGCGGAGGTGCCGGTGGTAACACCACGCTCCACTGCCCAGAGGACAGCATCGTAATAATATGTACCGGGCTCCACATCGGTGAAGGGGGTATCGGTGTTCGTAGCCTTGGGACAGCCGTTGGCACGCCACATGAAGGTGACGACCTGTGCTCTGGTACAAGGTGCATTGGGAGAGAATGTGGTGGAAGAGGTGCCGGTGGTGATCTTGCTCCCTACTGCCCACATAACGGCGTCATAGTAATACTCGCCACCGGTTACATCGATGAAGGGACTGATAGGGCTGTGAGGCCAGGGAGAGCCTGCACTGCGGTGCAGGAAGGTAACGACTTGCCCACGGGTACAGGTGTTAAGGGGAGAGAAAGCGGTTTTGCTTGTGCCGGTGGTGATTCCTTCATCCACTGCCCAGACGACGGCATCGTAAAAATAGTCCCTACCGCAGATATCCTCAAAAGGTGCGGTGGTGAAATCTGCGAACAAAACAGTGTCTTCGGTAATGGTGAAGGTGTAGTCCAATTGGCTCGTGATAAAGCGGTCGCCTTCGCCACTCCAGCCGTAGAAGCCGTAGCCCATGTCGGGATATGCCTTGACGGTTACGGAAGAGCCGATTGCATATTCCCCGGCACCTGTGACAGTGCCTTTGCCACCGCCGGTGTTGACCTGAATGGTCAGCTTTGCTGTTTCGGTACTGACAGAGAACTCATATCCGGTGGCGGAAACCGTGCCGGAGAAAACAGCCACCAGGAGACTCAGGAGAAGAAAAAGGGACAATAATCGTTTCATACAGTGGAACACTCCTTATATGGCATAATAATTTTGGATAAAAATGGGCTCCGGAGGGGGGAGGGGTCAAGTTCCTCCGGAGCCCGCGGGTCGGATCATTTGGTCAGGAAACGATAGCAGATGGTAGAATACTGTGCCCGGGTAGTGGTTCCTGTGGGGGAGAGGTAGGAAACGCCGTTCTTACCGATACCGGTAATGAGGCCCGTGGCAACTGCCCAGGAGATGTAGTCTCTTGCGTAGCCACTGACATCTTGTGCATCGGGGAAGATGGCAAGATCCGTTCTCTGGGTGGTATCCATGCCCATGTAGTCTGCATAACGGTAGAGGAATGCGGCAGTTTGCTCACGGGTAACGCTACGGTCGGGAGCG
Source organism: Faecousia sp. (assembly GCA_045660585.1). Classification (GTDB taxonomy): domain Bacteria; phylum Bacillota; class Clostridia; order Oscillospirales; family Oscillospiraceae; genus JAZOXB01. The sequence goes on from JAZREB010000356.1 coordinate 1,515, forward strand.
AAGGAAGTGGTGGAAACGCCGTTGGCAATGCCGTTGGAGGCCGCCCAGGTAACAGCATCATGGTACCATGCACCGGCCTTCACATCTGTGAAGGGGCTGGTAGCATTTACTGTGGGGGAGCCTGCCATACGGTAAAGAATGGTGACGACCATGGATCTACTGAGCTGATTATTGGGCTTAAAGAGGGTGGAACTGACACCGTTCATTAAGCTGTTTTCAATACAGAAGTGGACACCGTCATGGTACCAGCTATTCCGATCCAGATCGGTGAACTTTGCCATGGGACAGGTCTGGTCCTTGGGACACAGGGGTGTGATGTCGGTCACGCCCGCCTGCTCGTAATTACAGGTTGTGCAAATGTTGTTTGCAGTAAATTCGTGGGGCTCCTTTTCACGGATCAGCTTACCACAGCTTTCCCGAGTGCAATAGACCCAGTGGCCGTCTTCGTCATAGACCCAGCCGGAGTCGATGTGACCCAGGGCAGGAATGGGAGAAAGGGACTCTTTTCCGCAGAGGGTACAGATGTGACTCTTGGTGCCGGGGTTCTCGCAATCGGCGGCCTTGTCAATGACCCATTCGCCCCAAACGTGTTGGGCGAATTCTGCCTCGGAGCAGATCTCGCAGATGCGATAGTGGCTATCTCCGTCGGGGATCCACTTGCCTGTGTGACTATGGTTGGGATCGTAGACGGTGACGACACAGCTTGCAGAAAGGCTACCCATATGGATGGTTACGGTAGCGGTACCGGCACCCTTTGCAGTTACCAGTCCTGTACTTACATCATAGGTAGCAACAGAGGCATTGGTAGTAGAGGTGGTAGCTGTGGGAACCTGGGTTGCGTTAGAGGGGCTGTAGAAGGACTGCATTGCGTAAGTGCCTCCTACAGGGAGACTCAGGGTGCCGGGGTAGAGGGTGACGGATTCTACAGGAATGGGGGGTGCTTCGCTTACTGTAACGGTGTAGAAGCCGATGTAGTTCATTGCGGTGGTGGGAATGCTGTTTTTGTCTGCATCCTTTACAGCAAAGAGATAAACGGTGGCAGTACCTGCCTTCTTGGCAGTAAGCTCACCCGTGACGGTGTCGACCTCAATGACGCCGTTTGCGTCCGTGGTAGAGTAAGTGAAGCCCGTCATGGTGCTGTAAGCTGCGGCCCAACGATAATTCTTGAAAATCGTCGAAGCCTTCACGGGATTAAAGGCGATGCCTGCATTTGCGGGATCATCGGGGGTATAGGTATCCCCGACCGTCAGGCTGATATTGGGATAATTGGCTTCTGCGTCAAAGTCGCGGTAGCCCAGGTTGTTCATATCCACCACACGAACCGTGAGGTTATAGACGGACTTATTGGGATGGTCATACCAGTTATATCCGCTGCCGTTGACCGCCATGACATACGTGCTGCCTGCCTTCTTGCCCGTGATGGTGATGGTCTTGGCAGAGGCATTCTGCGTGAGGGTCAAAATCGAAGTATCGTTGCTCTTGAGCGTGGGCAGATCGTAGTTTGCATTGGTCGGGTTGAGCGCGTACTGAATCGTCACCGTCTCTCCGAGGGGGACAAAAACCGTATAGCCCGCCGTGGGGAATTCGGGATAGTACAGCTTCCAAGCCTTGATGGCCTCACCCGTGCCGTTTTCAGAGGGGGTGATCCAGCTTACTGCCAAATTCAGACCTGCATTGGTCGTAGCGGTAGCCTTATAGCGGGTGTAGACATAGTAGGTGCCGTATTCGGGCACAGTGAAGGTTTTGCCGGAAATGGCGGTACCGTCAGACCAAGTAGCCGCACTCAAGGGTTTGGTGCTGTAGACATATTCCTGATTGGAATTATAGTTGGTAATGGTAACGGTCTTGCCGGAAGAAGTCATAGAAGCCTGGGTGGGAGTCGCCTGATTATCACGCTTGCTGACTGTCTTTGCATCGGTGTAAAGTGCGCCCTCATAATCATCGACAGTAACTCTGACACGAATGGTTTTATCGGTGGCAACGGGGGTGTAGGAAGATTTGTTTGCACCCTCAACAGACACCCATGTTTCACCGACCAGGGTCTGCCACTGATAGCGATAGAGGCTGTGGCTGATATTGGCGATATCCCCCTTAAAACCGATGGTGACAGGAGTATCGTAGGCAACCGCACTTGTATAGTGGACGCTTCCTGACAGAACCTTCGGCGCACCGATGGCAGTGATGTAATAGAGCTTACGCAAACTACCCACGCTCACATTGTTCTTGCGAAGATCCAGCCACTGCCAAAGGATGTAGGAACCGGGCTCCTTGATATAGTCCTTCAGGTCAATAGTAGAACCGTTTCCTTTGTAAAGGCCTACACCGCCCTTATAAAGCTCTTGGGTGGCAACAATGCTGTAGCCGTCATTCTTCCAG
>JAZREB010000357.1:0-14601 GCA_045660585.1 Faecousia sp.
TATAACACCAAAGGGCTGATTTTTCTACAGGATCAGCCCTTTTTCTGTAAAAAATTCGCAGGCTGTACCTTTCGGCACAGCCTGCTGTTTTTTGGGGGACTTTTTTTACAGCCCCTTTTTACGGATATAGGAATTAGGGTGCTACACTACAGCCCTTGAAGCCGGGGAATTCTCCCAAGGTATCCCGCAGGGTGCAGAATTCTTCAAAGGTCAGGGAGTCATTCAGGTCATAGTTCCACATCTTGTAGACATTGGACCACATACGATCGATGACATTAAACTTGCCGGTTTCGTCAATGCCGTTCCAGATCTCTTCTTCTGTGCTCTGGGCGGCGTTATCACACCAGATGAGGAAATAGCCACCGGCTACCTGTTCCGGCTCTACTACCCAGCCTTCGCCGGGATCTTCCGGCCACTGGAATACAGTGGGATTCCAATATTCATAGATCCGATCCTCGGTGCTGTAATAGAAATCCCAATGGTGCGTCTCAGGATCACGACCGTCCTGTCCCATATCGTTCTCGGTCAGAGAATAGTAGCAATAATTCTGCATGCAGTTGTAGATCTTACGCTGACCCAGCCAGTGATCCAAGGGAGCAACAGTTTCCAAGTCATAGTTTGCGATCCAATAGCTCAGCTCGATATCGGGATCGTAGAAAACGTGCTGATCGTAATCGGGATCATCGGATACATAGTCCATAAAGTCGTTATAAGCACGGACACGGTATCCCATTTCTTTGAGAATGGCAGTCTCTTCGTTGATGTAATCTACGCAGGTATCGTATTTGCTGTAGCCGGGCTGTACGTAGTCTGTCCAATCCACAGAGCCGTAGCCGTTGGTGTGGAGACGAACCTCGTCACCGCCGATATGGATGACTTCACAGCCGTATTGCTTGAAGAATCTGCCGTAGTCCTCTACCACAGCCAGAATAAACGCACGACCGTAGGGATTGGTTACGTCCAGCGTGATATGGTTTCCTGCCAGGATATCATCACAGGAGGCATTGGGGTATTCCTTCCGCAGAGCAGATGTGGTAGTCTTATTGTCATTCTCGTCCCAAACACCCAGGAAACGATATGTCTTGCCGTTATAGAAAAATTCCATAGCAGTGGTAGCGTTGTAGCTATAGGCACGGCACAGATACTGGCAGTGTCCGGGGCCGTTAAAGGCGGGGATCACATCCATGTTATATTCCTGTGCCACCATCATGATCTCGTGGATCTCGGAGGCTTGGAGGTACTGCTCGGCATCGTCATATTTCTGGTAAGAATTCTTGACCCAGCTACCGACATAACCACCACAGAGCCAAGAAAAATCGTTGCCGTTCTCATTGGTCTTGTAGTATTCCGGATCCCAGATATCAAAACGAGTGCCCTGATCCTCGGAGAAGCGGAGTTCAATACCATTGTAGCCCATGTAGGCACTCTGGCGGATAAAGTTGCAGATCCAGTCCTTGGTGTAATATTTCCGTCCGCAATCCAGCATAACGATACGCTCCCCTGCATCGGGGGCATCGGCTATGGTGCAAGAGCCGATGGTGAGACCGCCATTGGCGCGGAATATTTTGATCAGCATAAACATGCCGTACATAAGTCCCCGTTCATCGCCACCGGTAAGAATGATCTGTTCGGGATCAACGCTGATATTATATGCCTCTTCTCCAAGAGAAGAATCCATAATCAAGAGGATATCTCCCTCTCGGCTCTGCTCCCGGGTGCCAAAGGCAATGGTCAAACAGTCGTCGGTAGGAAGCCGTGCCCCCGCAAGTTGCTGAGCAAGGAAGTCTGCCCATTCAGGGGCTGAGGTCTCACCCTCTGCCGACACGACAAAGAGGTTACTTTCCGTTCCCAGGGTATAACTGCCGGTTCCTGCTTCATAGGTGTCTGTTAATAGAGCCAGAGCGCTATGATTGGCATAGTCCGGGGATTTCTTTCCGATGCCACAGCCAGCAAAGGTGCACAGCACCGTAGCTAAGATCAGAATAACCGCAATAAATTTTTTCACAATTTTTCCCCCTTATGTAAGGTAATGGTGAAATTATATCATGAAAATTCCCAAAAAGAAAGGGGGCTCCCTTGTTTTTTTCTTGTATAAATGATATAATGTGTCTATAATACTGTTTCCTAACACATTATTTTATGGGATAAACGGTGTATCCCCGTGTAACCGTGCAAAGGAGTGTGTATCTATGGCCTCTTACCTGCAAAGAAAAGTCCTAACACAAGAAGAACGGAGCCGTCTTACCGCAATGGGAGCCGATGACTTCCATGCCTTCCACCCGGCCTACAGCTCAGTGGAGGAATGGTCTGCCTCCTTGTCCGCCCTGGCTAACAGCAACGGCGGAGAGCTCTATCTGGGTCTTGCTCCCCTCAGTGCAGGTGGTATGAAGTTTGCACCCTTTTCTATCCCCGAAGATGCTGAGTCCCTCCTTCCCATTATAAAGGAGCTACTTCCGCTGTCTCACCTGTACTGCCTGACTCTCCACGAATTAGAAGAAGGTGGCTCTGTCCTACAGATCACCATCTGTCGTACCGCGGGACTTCTGTGCGCCGTGGATGGCACTGCTTATATCCGTTCCGGCGGAAAAAACACCGCCTGTAACAACCCTGAAAAACTGCGCAGTCTCCGCTGGGCCAAGGGGCTGTGCTCTTACGAGGATGAACTGACAGAGTATATTTTAGAAGACCTCCTGCACCAAGAAACCTTCCGCCGGGCAATGGCAGACGCAGGTGCCTGTGGCAGTGCATATGAATTCCTCCGTTCTCGATTCCTGATCAATGCCTATAATCAGTTACGGGTTGCCGCTATCCTGCTATATGCAGACCGTCCCCAAGCTATGCTCCCCCACCGCTGTGGGATCCGTATTCTGCGCTATTGCAGTGACGAACGGAAGGATCAGCGAGACGACTTCCCCGAGGAGCAAAGCATCTCTATAGAAGGCCCCCTCTCCCAACTGGTAAGCAATACCCTGTCTGCTATAGCAGAGATCCTTGACAGAACCGAGGTAGTCGATAGCCACGGTATCCGTCCCACGACCTACCCCGTGGAGGCTCTCGGAGAGCTCATCAGTAACGCTGTTCTCCACAGAGATTACAGTATCCCCAGAGATATCCAGATCCGTATTTTTACCAATCGTATCGAGATTGAAAGTCCCGGAGCATTCTTATCCAAGCCAGATCCCTCTACCCGTATCACAGAGCAGCGGGTCCGCAATCCCAAGATCATGCGCCTCTTAGTCGAGCAGATCCCCTCTCCCTCCCGTGACTTGGGCAAGGGCCTGCGCAGAGCCTTCCGCGCCCTGCGTGATGCAGGACTCCAAAATCCCACCCTGCGACAAGAAGAAAGCAGCGTTACCGTGATCCTGGGTCATGAGCGTCTTGCCGATGCCCAGTCCCTGGTTCTGGATCATCTGGACAATCACAGCACCATTAACAATGCTACCGCCAGAGAACTCACCGGTATCACCGATGCCAACCGTATGAAGCAGATTTTCCTACAGCTTAAAGATAAGGGCCTGCTGGAAATGGTTCCCGGCACCCGTAGCATCTCTACCCAGTGGCGGAGAGTCACCGATTCCTCAACCGAGGATATCGATCAAATGTCCCTATTTTAATTATTAGCGTTTTTGAACCTTTTTGAGTTGTATTGAGCGTTCTATTCCCATCGGAACAGATAGGAGAATTCCATGAATTACATCATCTTTGATTTGGAATGGAATCAGCCCCCTACACCGGAGGCAGTGGTTACAGATCCCATATTTCTTAGCGGAGAGATCATTCAGATCGGTGCCGTTAAGCTAAACGATGCTTTTGAGATCATAGACGAGCTACGGCTGTTTATCCGTCCAACCTATTATCAAAAACTCCATAAGAGGATATCTGCCCTGACCCATATCCATGACAGAGATCTGGCAGGAGCCCCCCATTTTCCTAAAGCCTATGAGGAATTCATCCGTTGGTGCGGAGAAGAATATTCCTATATGACATGGAGCATGAGTGATATGCCCATGCTCATAGAGAACATGCAACTCCACGGCATTGACTGTAGCGGACTGCCGGTTTGCTATGATATTCAGCGGATCTTCGGGCGAGAGATCAACCGTAGCTCCGCACGGTGTTCTCTGGATCATGCTTTACAGATCCTGAACCTGAAGGGCGACACAGCACACGACGCCCTACACGATGCCCGTAACACTGCCAAGATCTGCGGTTGTCTGGATCTGGATCAGTATTTAGAGGAATATGCCTCCCCTGCCTATGCTCTATCCCCTTGGTCTTTGTCCTATGCATCTATACACGATGCACTCAGAGACGATTGCCTCAAGACCTTTCCCTGCCCCTTCTGCGGTGCCGAGATTTGTTGTGAGACTTGGGTTTCCTCTGCGCCAAACACATATATCAACTACGGCTACTGCCCCGAAGAGGACGACGAATTCCTCCTGCAGCTTCATGTATGCAATAATGTTCCCGGTGATATCCGTATTCAGCGAATGTACTACGGTATGAGTGATGATCTGTGGGAGATCTACCGGGACACGCTGTCTCCGAATACTTAAGACGTTTCCCCTTTTAAGCTATGCATGCTCATAGGATAAATATTAGCTGAAATTGCGAATATACCGAATAAGGCAGACCCTCATTCTATGGGGTCTGCCTTCTCTAATGGGATAGATTCTGATAGTATTTACAAAGGAATTTTAGATTTTTTTCATTTCTTTTGAAGTTTTCCTCTTGCTTTTTTTAAAAAAAGGGATATAATATTTATGCATATACAGGCTCCGGGATCTGTCGGAGCTATATTCTTACATATATTCTTTCCCTAACCATAAGGAGGCTATTATGAACCTGAAAGGAAAGCATTTTTTAACTCTGTTGGACTTCACCCCCGATGAGATCAACGATCTGCTCGATTTATCCGCAGAACTCAAGGCTAAGAAAAAGGCCGGCATTGCCCACGATACTCTCCATGGCAAGAACATTGCCCTGATTTTTGAAAAGAACTCCACCCGTACCCGTTGCTCCTTCGAAGTTGCCGCCTATGATCTTGGCATGCACGTCACCTATCTGGACCCCTCCGGCTCCCAGATCGGCAAGAAGGAATCCATCGCCGATACTGCCCGTGTTCTGGGTAGACTCTACGACGGCATTGAATACCGCGGTTTCGGTCAGGATATCGTTACCGAGCTTGCAAAGCACGCAGGTGTCCCTGTATGGAACGGCTTGACCAACGAGTACCATCCCACCCAAGTCCTTGCAGACATGCTGACCATCCGTGAGCATTTAGGGGAACTGAAGGGTAAAAAGCTGGTATTTATGGGCGACTGCCGTTTCAACATGGCTAACTCCCTGATGATCGGCTGTGCAAAGTTAGGTCTCCATTTTGTCGCTTGCGGTCCCGAGGGCTATTTCCCCGTTCCCGAGCTCATTGCTCAGTGTGAAGAGATTTGCAAAGAAACCGGCGCTACCATCGCATTCGAGTCCGATCCCATGAAGGCAACCAAGGGTGCCGATGTTATCTACACCGACGTTTGGGTCTCTATGGGCGAGCCCATGGATGCATGGACCGAGCGTATCAACAAGATGATCCCCTACCAGGTCAACAGCAAGCTCATGGAAAATGCAGGCTCTCAGGCTGTATTCATGCACTGCCTCCCCGCTTTCCACGATCTGAACACCGGTATCGGCAGAGAGATCGGTCAGCGTTTCAATCTGGAAGCACTGGAAGTTACCGACGAGGTCTTCGAGAGCAAGCAGTCCATCGTCTTTGATGAAGCCGAAAACCGTATGCACACCATTAAGGCTGTGATTCTGGCTACCATGGGCTGATCCCTTATACAATAAGAAAGCTATCTCAGAGAATTACTCCCTGAGATAGCTTTTTTAATCTCTTAACTTAGCATGATTCTTCAGAGCGTTAAAGCTCTCTTCACTGATTACGTGCTCAATACGGCAGGCATCCTCTGAGGCGATATCCACGGGAACCCCCAAACGAACCAGCCACGATGTCAGTAGCTCATGTCGCTCAAATATCCGCTCCGCAATGGTCTGCCCCTTGGGCAAGAGAGTAATATATCCGCCACTGTCCACAGAGATCAGTCCCTCTTCTCGCAAATGGCGCATAGCAACAGATACGCTGGGTTTGGAATATTCCAGTTCGTTGGCAATATCAATGGAACGAACAGCTCCCAATCTTTTGTGGAGGATCAGAATGGTTTCCAGATAGTTCTCCGCCGATTCGTGAACTTTCATCTTCTGTTCCTCCGATCTTAGCGGATGAAGTTGGTACGAACCTTGGGTTCGTCATTGGGTTCGGGAACACCGGCGTTCCGACCGGCCTCAATGCACTTTAAGAGCCAAGCCATGTTCTCTGCCAGAGTGCGCATGGTCTGCATACCTTCTTCGTCACGGATGACTTCTTCGGGTGTATTGCCATGGATCTGGTTCCAATACTGAGAGGTAACAATGGGCATGGAGCTAATGGCAAAATACTTGTTCAGGCGGTCAAAACCCGCACTGGCTCCTCCCCGACGGCAAGATACAATAGCCGCACCGGGCTTACCCTTGAGTTTAGCAGAAGCCGAGTAGAACAGACGATCCAAAAAAGCGGTACACTGACCGCTGGGGCCTGCATAATAGATGGGAGAACCGACGATCATGCCGTCAAATTCCTCTAAACGGGCCGCCAGAGCATTAACACCGTCGTCAATGATGCAGGGATTGCCACCCCTGCACTTACCACAGCCCAGACAGCCGGGGACGACCTGTGATCCTACCTGAATGAGTTCGGTGTCGATACCGTGTTTTTCAAAAGTCTTTGCGATCTCCATGAGACCGGTATAGGTACAGCCCTTTTGATGAGGGCTACCGTTTAACAGCAATACCTTCATAGGTTGCCTCCTTTTTTAGTCGGCGAATATCCTCTCCCGCAAATTTGATCACACGATAATCACCGGTGATCCGAGATGCGATCTGGGGAGAATATTTCTGCTCCAAAACATCGTCACCCATGTTGGTGGAAATAATGGTTGCCCGATTTTCCATCATACGGGTATTGATAATATGATACAGGGTAGAAGTATAAAACTGGGTGGTCATTTCCGTTCCAAGATCGTCAATGATCAAGAGATCACATTCCAGATACTTTCTACTTAAGCCCCTGTTGCCGTCGTAATTGTACTCGAATTTTTCTGCCTCAAAATCTCGGAAGATATTGATGGCAGTTTCATATACCACGCTATATCCACGGTCTGCCACCTGTCTTGCAATACAGGCAGAGAGGAAGGTCTTTCCTAACCCTGTAGGCCCTACAAACAAGAGGTTACCAACACCGGGGCCAAATCCGTTGGCATATTTTTGGCATATTTTGTAGTTGGACTGCATGAGCCGTCTGGGGCTGACTCCAAGCTCCGGATCAACCTGATCGGAATAATACTCCAATCGGAAAGTATCAAAGCTCTCCCGTCCGTTTCCAAGGAGACTTGTCAGTTCCTTTTTCTGTTCCTGACGGCATAGCTCCATAAGGCAAGAACACATATTGGCACCAATATAGCCGGTTCCTCCGCAGGTGGTGCAAATGGGAGACTCATAGTCCAGTTCTTCAGATTCCAGGATCCATTCTTTCTCCCGTTGGAGGGCAAGATTTTCCTCTCGGATGGCGTTTATGGCATCTGTGAGATCCTCTCCTTGACGGAGAGTAGTAGCAATCAGCTTGGTCATAGTATTGCGGAGCCGTCTCTCGATCTCCGGCAGACGGGGATACCGCTGGTATGCCTGGTGGCGCTGTTGCTCATTCTCCCGTTCCCGTTCTCTGCGGGCGTCTTCCAATCGGGCACGGGCTCTTTGCAGAACCTGTTCGCTATAGGCCATAATTTACCCCTCCTCTAAGGCAGCGGCAATGGCTTGCCGTTCCAAAGGTGTTACTGTTGTTCGGGAATGGGTCTGATAAATGCCCCGATTCCCTTTGTTCTCTGTGGTAGCTCGCTTGGGTGCGCCGTCTCCTGTATTGATATCCTGTACCGTATGTAGATTCTTCTCATGCCAAGAGGTAAGAATGGAATTCATATAGGCCCACTTCAGCCCACCTGTGTTCATACAGGTCTTTTCATAAGCAAGCTGTACAGCATCATCAGGGAAGCCCATCTGGATCCACTTGGTCAGATATTGTTCCTCCCCTGCAGTCAGTTTTCGACCATCGATCTGCATCATAGAGCGAAGACGACTGATCCGAGACTGGATCTGATTCTGGGTCTGGATAAAGCGGAGAGCCGACTCCATCGTATCGATCTGCTCATCGTCCCAACGATAGGCTTCCTTCTCTATGGTGCGCATAGAGGGGGCTCGCATACCCTTTCTCCGATTACGCTCTACGCAATAGGATAGGAGCAGTGCCGCAACATCTGTAGGCATACGCAGGTGTTCCAGGAAGCCTAAGAGGATCTTCAGTTCTTCGGTAGATAAGGTACGACCCAAACGGCGTTGGGCCTCTCCAACGAACTTGCAGAAATTGCCGTCCTTATTTCCCATAGCACTGTGGATATCGATCTCGGAATAGCGTGGCTTTTCAGGAGGGGACTGTTTGATCTTTTCCCCCACGTCCCAGCATCCCACAAGACGGAGCTGTTCCACCGCCGTTCGCATTCGATCTGCACTAAATTCCAGTGCCCCCATAGCAAGCTCCAGAGGCTCACCGGATTTACGGTACAGGTAGAGCTGCACCGCATCGGGACATCTACAGGATAATAAAATTTTCAGTTCTTCACTTGTTAAAGTGATTCCGTTCATATATGTCTCCTTCTGTTTCCCTCTATGATTCCTGTATATTTTAGCTTCCCAATGATCAGGGATCTGTGTTCTGTAATAAACCTGTCTTTTGAGTATATCACATTTCCCCTTTTGGAGCAAGAAGGAGAAGCTATAGAATAAAGTAGAAATTACAGGTATAATTTTGGATACAGTCTACATCTTGTGGCAATAAAATCAGGATAGCACAAAGCCTCCGTTGACTCCCAGGGTCTGTCCTGTTACAAAGGAAGCCTCTGCCAAATAAGCCATAGCCCGGGCTACCTCTTCCGGTTTTCCGTTCCGTCCCAGAGGACATTCCTCTGCAAGACCCGAAAGGGTCTCCTCAGAGAGATTACCAACCATATCTGTCAAGATCACACCGGGGGCTACACAGTTCACCCGAATACCGGAGGGTCCCAATTCCTGTGCCAGAGCCTTAGTCAGAGCAATGACAGCACCCTTGGTAGCGGAATATGCTACCTCGCAAGAAGCGCCTACCTGCCCCCACATGGAGGACACATTGATGATACAGCCATCCTGCCTGCCAAGCATAGCGGGTAAGACAGCATTGACACAGTGGTAGATTCCCTTCACATTTACTGCAAAGAGTCTGTCCCATTCCTCCGAAGTGATCTGAGAGATCAGACCGTAATGACTCAGCCCTGCATTATTGATAAGAATATCCACAGTGGGAAGCTGTGCAATGGCCTGCTCCACCTGTTCCCGAGAGGAAACATCGCAAAGGATCCCTGTTGCTCCTGTAGCATTGGAAACTCTCTCTGCCTCCTCATGGTTAGTGCGGTAGAAAAAACTGACCTGATATCCCTTTTGGCTAAATAATTCTACAGCAGCTCTGCCGATCCCTCGACTGCCACCGGTAATAAGTACGTGTTTCATGGGCACCTTTCCTTCTGTCATGGCGCTCTGCCACAAATGGCAGAGGTTATGAAGAGTCTTTCCTTTGGGAGAAAAAGACTCTTTGTAAGTGTAGAAAGCCCCAATCCGCCGAAGAGCTGTGAATCAATAGCCTGACGGAATGGGGATTGCAATCAATATAAGAAAAATTATCTCTTTCTGGTTCTGCTACGCTTTTCGTAGAGGCCACAGCCGGATATCTTACTGTCGGAGTCGGACATAAACTGCTTTAACTTTTCTTCGAAACTCATGGAAGTCGCAGGAGTCTTGCCTCCGTTGGGTTCTGCCACGGGACGGGACTGTGCCGGCTTACTGTTTTTCTTAACAGGGGTTTCCTCGGCTTTTTTAATAGAGAGGGCGATCTTACCGTTTTCGTCGATCTTGGTAACCTTGACCTTTACGTTCTGTCCCTCTGTCAGGTGCTGGCGGATATCGCTGACATAGCAGTTGGCTACCTCAGAAATATGAACCATGCCGGTGCGATTTTCAGGCAGAACTACAAATGCGCCGAAATTGGTAATGGTCTTGACCGTTCCTTCCAGTACTGTTCCGATAGTTAACTCCATATGATCCTTCTGTTCCTCCATAAATTCTCCGGTCAATCCGCACCGGAATTTATATATACGATTTCTCGGTCGTAGACCCAATGCAGACGTTCTCTGGCCAGTTGCTCTACAGACTCATCGGTACCGAGATTTGCAATGCGCTCCTCGTACTCCAGATTCTGTTGCTCCAAAGCGGTGATCTGCTCTGCAAGGAGATCATTCTCCATAGATACTATGTCAGAAGATTCTTTCATAGCAATGATCCCCATAATCGCAACCAGCACGAAGGCGATAATGATATATACAGTTAAATGGGAAGGTTTGCATTTACCCACCGTTTTCGCCTCCGCCGATAGAATGTTGTTCTTTTATTTTAACCGATTTTTTCCTATTTGAAAAGAGGTTTTTCAAAAAAAATTTCATTTTTTCGATAATTTTTTTGAAATTTCTCCAAAATATCGTAACAGGTAAGACCGCAGTCTGCCAAAACCACCTGCTACAGACCCTCATAGCCTTGCCCAGCGTCTTCCTCCACAGGAAGAAACCAAGGATCGTAGTGGGTAAGAAGAACAGCCGATACTCTCCATCCCCTACGTATAGGAACAATAGCCAGTTCCCCAAAAGGAGGCTAAATCCTACAAGCAGATCCCATAGCCACGTGACAAAGGCCACGGTTCTGCGTAGTCCCCACAGGAAATCATATTCCCATCCCAGAGCGATCCCCAGGAGCAGTGCCCACAGGAACTGCCAACTCTGGTACTTTACCGCTAATTCCATCAGCGGAATAATCGCTTAAAAAAGCCGGTGGTTTTCTGTTCCTCTTCGTAGCACAGGCTGTCGATTAGACCATGGACAGAGATCTGTCCTCCGTCTATGGAAAGAGCCTGGAGCTGTAACTTCTCTCCCCTGACTACCAACAGTCCCCTGACGGTTTTCAGCACCACAGCAGACTCGTCAAAGCTCTCTACTTCTCCCACGCCGGAGACACTGAGACGACCACGATTATCCAGTTTCAGCTCATGGGGCTGTTGTATCTCCTCCGGGTGATTCCTGTTCTTATTCGGTTCCATTTCCATCCCTCCTAAAGGTATATACGCAGGGATAGAAAAATTATGCCTTGTTTTTATACAAAAAGGATCATACCCGATCGGGATGGTACATTTCCTTCCCCAAAATCTCGGACAATTCCACGAGACCCGGATGGAAACCGGTAGAATCCTCTGCTTCCTTCATGGGGCTCTTAAGATAATGGACGCTACAGTTTTTACCAACGCTGAATATGATCCGAACCAGATCCCCATCTGTGGAGGTAGTCTTGAGGATACTGCCACCATGATATTGGGCAATGAGGCGAACTACTCGCAGTTCGGCATTCTCACCGAGAGATGTAGAGGAAAGATCCCAATGTCCCTCTGCCCCAAAATTGTCATGCTCCTCACCTGCCGGTGTGTAACTCACGCAGAAGCACAGGCGGTAGGCATCGTCCCAGACTCTTAAGCCCAGGGGTTTGCCCACTTGGGCACGACGGATACCATAGGTCAGCAAATGATAGATACCACGTTCTACCAGTACGCGGTCAAAATTACAGGTCAGCCCCTTCTCACAGGGGGTATAGTCGATGGTTCGACCTGTTTCTTCCAAAAGGGCTGAAGTCTCTGCAACAAACCGATCCAGGAAGTCCCTGACGGCAATTCTCTCAAATGCGGACACTGCCTCTCTGTGCATGAGTTTTCCACTGTCGGAAAGCTGATTGCACAAGCGGAGCAAGCGGTAAAGGGATCGGTTCAGGATCTCTGACTCAGAGATCAGATCATCATTATCGGAAATGTGATCCTGGATCGTCCATGTTGAAGTGATCAGTTCCTGCAAGATCCCCCGCAGTCGTGTCGAGGTCTGTAGGAGGGTGTTGCCCTCTTCCCGATTGTCGGTGCCACGCTGTGTCAGAACGAATAATTCGCCCTCATCCATGGAGCAGACCTTTGCGCCGTAGGAAAGGCCGAAAATAGCCAACTCCGCTTCCATAGAGCCACTACGATCCCACTGTCCGTACAGATCCCCTCCTTCTGAGAAGAGAGTCTGCACATTCTGTCCTTCAAAAACTAAATTGGCAGCCGCTCTGTTATACCACTTAACAATACCGTCTTTGACATAAAACACAGGCTGTGCCATCATGTGTAAAAGCTGTTCTGTTTGGAGATCCACAAAATCACCTCCTGTTACTCTCTCCCATAGCATGAGAAGACTAAAGTGAAAATATTGTCGAATACTGTTCTATATTACTCTATTTTTTCAAAAAAGGCAAGTACCCATTCCCATTTCCACAGAATCTTTCTATATTTTTTCCTCAAATTTGCATTTTCTTCTTGTAATGCAGGGACAAATCGAGTATAATATACGGGAGAATTTTCAGGATCGGCAAAATCCGATCAAATCGGCATATTAAGGAGGGTCCCCCTATATGAAATCCTGCATTATACCAGATGGATATCGCAATCCTCTGTCCGTTTACGAGACCCAGTGCGCCATCGAGTACATCAAACACAATTTCCAAAAGAGTCTCTGTCGGGCACTGAATTTATTGCGTGTCTCGGCTCCGCTGTTTGTAGACGGTGCCTCCGGCTTAAATGACGATCTCAACGGCTATGAGAGAGCCGTCTCCTTTGACATTCCCTCTGTAGGAGCAGAAGCCCAGGTCGTTCATTCTCTTGCAAAATGGAAGCGCTTCGCCTTGGCACGCTATGGATTCCCCACCGGCAGAGGTCTGGTCACTGATATGAACGCCATCCGCAGAGACGAGGACGTTGACAATACCCACTCCGTTTATGTTGACCAGTGGGACTGGGAAAAGGTTCTCAGCCGAGAAGAACGTTGCGAGGCTTATCTCAAGGACGTCGTCCAGCGGATCGTTAACGCTATTTATGTCACCGGCGAAACCTTAAAGATCGAATATCCCCAAATCAAGACCAATATTCCCAGAGAGGTTCTGTTCATCACCACTCAGGAATTAGAAGACATGTTCCCCGATCTCACCGACTCCCATGATAAAGAGAATGCCTTCCACCGTATGCACAAGGATAAGGCAGTGTTCCTCATGCAGATCGGCGGTAAGCTCCGTTCCGGTCGTCCCCAGGACGGCAGAGCCCCCGACTACGATGATTGGACACTGAATGGCGACATCCTCTTCTGGAACGAAACATTGGATCGTTCCTTTGAGATCTCTTCTATGGGCATCCGCGTAGATCCGGAACGTTTGGCTCTCCAGCTTTCCCTGTCCGGAAAGGAAAACCGCCGTGAGCTCCCCTTCCACAAGGCTCTGCTCAACAATGAACTGCCCCTGACCATCGGTGGCGGTATTGGTCAGTCCCGTCTGTGTATGCTCCTGATCGGTTGCTGTCACATCGGCGAGGTGCAATCCGGCATCTGGGATAAAGAAACCATCGAAGCCTGTCGTAATGCAGGTGTTATGTTACTGTAATTTTCTAAAATACATCAGAGAGGAAATAATACTATGGAACTCATTACCATGCGTGACTTATTCAAGAACACCAAGGAATACGTTGGTAAGTCCATCGAGGTAGGCGGCTGGGTTCGTTCTATCCGTGCTTCCAAGACCTTTGGTTTCATCGTGCTGTCCGACGGCACCTTCTTCACCCCCCTGCAGGTCGTTTACGGCGATCAACTGGATAACTTCGCCGAGATCTCCAAGATCAACGTAGGCGCCGCCCTCATCGTTAAGGGCACCGTCGTAGAGACCCCCGAGGCTAAGCAGCCCTTCGAGATCCAGGCAGAATCTGTCACCGTAGAGGGTCCCTCTACCGGCGACTACCCCATGCAGAAGAAGCGTCATACTGTGGAATTCCTCCGCACCATGACCCATCTCCGCCCCCGTACCAACCTGTTCCAGGCTGTATTCCGTGTCCGTAGCCTTGCCGCTTACGCTATCCACCGGTTCTTCCAGGAGCGTGGCTTCGTCTATGTCCACACTCCCCTGATCACCGGTGCCCACTGCGAGGGCGCAGGCGAGATGTTCCGTGTTACCACCATGGATCCCGAGAATCCTCCCCGCACCGAGGGCGGCAAAAACGACTTCAGCAAGGACTTCTTCGGCAAGCCCACCAATCTGACCGTTTCCGGCCAGCTCAACGGTGAGACCTACGCCATGGCCTTCCGTAATATCTACACTTTCGGCCCCACCTTCCGTGCCGAGAACTCCAACACCACCCGTCATGCCGCTGAGTTCTGGATGATCGAGCCGGAAATCGCCTTCGCTGATCTGTCTGACGATATGCGCCTGGCTGAGGATATGATCAAGTATATCATCGCCTACGTCCTGGAGCATGCCCCCGAGGAAATGGAGTTC
>JAZREB010000358.1:0-10771 GCA_045660585.1 Faecousia sp.
AGGGGTAAGGCTCGACGTAGACTATGTCGTTGATAGGTCAGGGGTGTAAGTGCAGTAATGCATTAAGCTGACTGATACTAATAAGCCGAAAGCTTGACCTACATGAAGGAAGCAGGCTCGGTTGCACGAATAATCGAATCAGAGAATCAGATATGTTCAGTTTTGAGGGTACATTCCTTCAGTTGTTGTTGATTGCGATGAGGGTCCACCTGTTCCCATCCCGAACACAGAAGTTAAGCTCATTTGCGCCGACGATAGTTGCCGGGCGACTGGCCGTGAAAATAGGTAACGCCAACATAAGCCTCCACAGAAATGTGGAGGTTTTTTCTTGTCTGCTATCGTGTTTGCCTAAAACAGTACACCGTACTGTTTTTAACGGCAAAACGATAGTTGCTTTCTAGCCGTGAAAATAGGTAACGCCAACATAAGCCTCCACAGAAATGTGGAGGTTTTCTTTTTTCGATAAAACTGTTCTTGTATTTTAGAATATGTTGTGATACAATTGTTTCAGCCCATTGTTAAAGGAGTGAATTTTATGTTAGAAATGAAGGAATATTGTTCGGTTCCTTTTCCTGATAAATTATTCGAAGGATATGAAGTGAATGGTAATGTCATTCGTGCTAATATAAATGCTTCTAAAGTGCTGGATATGATGAATTGTTTTATTCAGAGCCACAACGAGCCTTTGTTTTTTATTCTCGAGCTTCCCTGCAAAATGGAAGACGGAATGACTGAACAGAAAATCTTAATCAACGTCAATGATGATTATGATGTCTATTATATGGACGGTTTAGATGAAACGCATGCATGCAGAATTTTGGATATTCTTGGAGATCTACTTGTGAAAGATGGTCTTAACACATTTGGATTCGGTGGACATGAGACGCAGGAAGAAATACTTTTTGGGAAATATAATGTCATGACGATTTTTTCAAAGAATGAGAAATCGTATTCTTCTTTCTTTGAATCCTTTGGGATTCCGAAAACAGAGCATCTTGTTACAGCATGGGATACTTTTGATGCTTTTCATGGCGGGAAATGCTCTCGCTGCATTGCTGAGAAAACAGGTAAATCGATTTATGATATTCCGGAAACCTTTAAAGATCACGGCATGTATTTCTATGAAAGACGGAGACAGAATCCGGAATCCAAAACTGAGATCACTTTCGATGATCTGATGGGCAAAGTTCTTTTGGCAGGTCTGACTTATTATACAAAAGATAATGAACTTATCGAGCAGAAGCAGTTCTATGGGATTGTAACGGAAGCTAATGAAAGGGTCATTCGAGTGAGACAAAAGGATGGTTCCGAATTCACCTTGCCTCCTGATTTGAGCTCAACAAAAAGAGGGGTGAAAGGAGAGTATAAACTCCGATCCACGGGAGAGATTGTAAAGGATCCGGATTTTCTTGCAACTTGGAATATAATCCGAAATATTTAAAGACTAACACCGCCCTAAAGACAAATTTTCTTTTAGGCGGTGTTGGATTTTTTAAAGAAATGAATGCGTTTTAGAAGAATAATATAGAGACTGTATCTTTAAATCGCAGTTTAGCGCTCCGTTGGAGCGAATGATATCCGTTCCTTACAGAACGGATGATATACCCTATGGGTAGGATATCTGCGTCGCAGATGATATACGCTACGCGTATGTCGGTGTGGCATACGCCACTAAATAAAATAAATAATGGGCTTTAACCCATATTTTAATCCGTGCCCCTTGGGGGATACATTCATCCCTCGCCTTGGCGAGGTATATCATACCGTAGGTATATCATGCCCCACAGCCGTGGGGTATATCATATCGTAGATATATCATTCGCACCAACGGTGCGCTAAACGGGAATTTGAAGCGCTAAAACCGGGTGTTAAATGGGAAAATGTTAAGTTTTTGCAACGCGACTTGACAAATGTGTGGAAATGGTTTATTCTATTCGTACAGACTTTCTCTGCTTTGTGGCGGAGAAGTAAAGGAGATGAAATCATTGGATCAAATGTCTTATTACGGCGGTAATAGTTCCTACCCTTACGGTGAGCAGGGGAATCCTGTGCCTCCTGTACAGAACGGTGCGATTCCTCCCGTACAGTATGGTGCTGCGCCTCCTATGGAGGGCTATCCTGCACAGCCTTACCAAAATCCTGTGTATCCCGATCCCCGGTTCTTCAATCCCATGTACCCACAGCCCCAGGGACCTGTGGTCAATTGTGTGGGTCTTAAGAAGAATTATGGCAGCGTCTGCGCACTGGATAATGTTAATCTGCAACTTGCTCCCGGACGGGTCATCGGTCTCTTGGGGCCCAACGGCTCCGGCAAGACCACCCTTATTAAGATCCTGACCGGCCTACTGTGCGCATCGGAGGGTCAGGTAGAGATTTGCGGTGTTCCCGTTGGTGTGGATTCCAAGACCATGGTCAGTTACCTTCCCGACAAAATGTTCTTTGCAGGTTGGATGCGGGGTGTGGATCTGCTGGATATGTTCGAGGACTTCTATCCCGATTTCCGTCGGGATCGGGCAGAGGCCATGTGCGCCGGTATGCAGATCCCCATGAAGAGCAAGATCAAGCATATGTCCAAGGGCACCCAGGAAAAGTTACAGCTTATCGTCGCCATGGCAAGACGTGCTCGCCTCTATCTCTTGGACGAGCCCATTGCCGGCGTAGATCCTGCGGCCAGAGAGTTTATCCTCCGCACCATTATGAGCAACTGCGAGCCCGGTAGTACGGTGCTGATCTCTACCCATTTGATATTGGATGTAGAGCCTATTCTCCACGATGCCATCTTTATCCAGAAGGGTCGTGTGGTCTGTTACGACAGCGTGGAAAACATCCGTGCACGGGAGGGTAAGTCCTTGGACGAGCTGTTCCGTGAGATTTTCCGCATGGAGTTGCCCTTTGCACCGGGCTACCCCAACGGCGGAAATATGGGAGGTATGTGGCCATGATGGGAAAACTCTTAAAATATGATCTCAAGGCATGTATTCGCACCTTCGGCATGATCTGGGGCGGAATGATCCTGATGACGGCTCTGAGCTGTGGGCTCCTTGTGCTGGGCTCCGGGGATAATTCCATCTGGCTCGCTCTTGGCGGTATGTCCATGATCCCCCTGGTCATTGCTCTGGCAGGGTCTATTGTATTTGCCTATATCTACATGGCTCTGCGGTTCTACAACGGTCTGTTGGGACAAGAGGGATACCTCATGTTCACTCTGCCTACCACCCCCTTTAAGCTCCTGACCTCTAAATTCCTCTCTGCCCTGTTTTTCGAGGGGATCACCATGCTCCTGTTCCTGGCAGGTATGGCCGGGGTCTTGGGCTCTACCATGTATGCAACCGGCACCGGCATGAATTTCGAAGATCTGAAAATGATCCTGGAAATGGCAGGGCTGGATTTCACCTTTAGCTCCACTATGATTTGGGTGCTGGTCGCCACCGTTTTAGAGATGATCACACGGATCCTGCAGATCTACTTTGCCTGCTGTCTGGGTCATCTGTGCCGTGGCAAGCGTGTGCTCTTTAGCATCCTGTTCTACTTTGCACTGAATTATGTTGTTTCCATTTTCACCTTCTGCATTGAGCTGTTCATGATTAACGAGTTTTTGACCGCATCTTTGGGCGGCATCTACCGTATGCTGGCAGCATACACCATCCCAATGTACATCTGCCTGGGCGTAGTGTACTACTTCTTCAGCGCCCGTATCCTGCGGAACAAATTGAATCTGGAATAAACACTAAGAGCCCTCCCGTGATTGGGAGGGCCCTTTTTATACCATGCCTATTCTCCTAATACATAAACTGTGATTTATCACACCGTTGGTGCAAATTATGCTCTCCTTGCAGTGAGTATGATGTACCCCACTATTGCAGGTCGTAAATGAGTGCCTCAAAAGCACGGATTAAAATATGGGTAAAATCTATTGGGAAGCGACCGATCAACACCGCAACGCAAACAGCTCCATAAACGGGAATTGGCATATTGAAATCATTGTGATTTTATGGTATATATAATAGGAACCTTGATATGGGAGGGATCTCGATGAAGGATCTTCAATTTGAAGAAAACAGTAGTGTTTTTAACTGCCGAGTCAATGGCATTCTGAAGAAAGAGGGGAAGGTGTTGCTTTCCAAACTCAGGAATGATGCCAACTGGACCACTGTTGGTGGCAAGGTCACCTTTGGTGAAGCCTCGGAAGATGCTATCTTGCGAGAGTTTCGGGAA
Organism: Faecousia sp.; assembly: GCA_045660585.1. Classification (GTDB taxonomy): domain Bacteria; phylum Bacillota; class Clostridia; order Oscillospirales; family Oscillospiraceae; genus JAZOXB01. Next base: position 4,216 of record JAZREB010000358.1, read on the forward strand.
GAAATGGGTGTAGCCATTGAGATTGACCGTCTTTTGGGCATTGTGGAGCATTTCTTTGATTTTAAGGGCAAAGTCTTCCATCAATATCTTTTTGTATATCAACTAAAGGATCCTAACAACTGTGTCCCTGTTTTTGACGGTGAAGTGGAAATGGCTGATAACCCCAATGGGATCTGTCGTTGGTTCCCTGCTCAAGATTTAGGTTCCACACCTATAAAGCCTGATTGTCTGAAAAAATTCCTGCTTTCCGCCGAACCGGGACTGATCCACCTGTGTGAAAAAGACTTTAGCAACGGGTCGGTGGCACAAGGATCGGTGACGGTATGATATTCTATTGGATCTTTGCTGTGGTTTTTTATATTGGGATGTTGGTAGCTATTTCATATCGCCTTGGGGCAATATTTGCTTTTTAAAATTCATCGGCCTATGTTTGTTGCGGCTCGGATATATTCCACAAATTTTGATTGGGTTTACGGAGGGAAATATGACCTCTGCCTGCGAGATGTGTACCGCTGGCTCTTTTGGTGTACACTGATTTGTATGCCCTTTATGCTCATAGGACTTGTTTTATAATTTATTTTTTAGGAGATTGTTTCATGCTGAAAATCGGATTTACCTTCTCTACAGAGGGTCAGAATTATTATATTCGCAAGCGGTATACCCGTGTATTTCTGGAATGTGCCAAGGCTTCCGGTTATGAGGATGTGGTTCCCTATGTTCTGCCCATTGTGGAGGATCCCTTTATTATCGAGACTTTCGCAAAGGAAATGGACGGCTTTATTTTCACCGGTGGGGACGATGTGGATCCCGCTTCCTATGGGGAAGAGAAACTCCCGGAGTGCGGAGAAGTGGAACAGGAGCGTGATGCCTTTGAGCTGGCTATGCTCCGTGCTTGCGTGAAAGAGAATAAGCCGGTTTTCGGCATCTGCCGTGGCATCCAGATTATGAACACCTTCTTGGGTGGTACTCTGTGGCAGGATCAGCCCTCCCAGTTGGGAAAGACGGAGCATTGCACCAAGGATGAGAAGGGTCACACCCATCACCCCGTCAAGGTCGCTCCCGGATTCCTCTATGATCTCCTTGGTCAAGAGGAAATCATGACCAACAGCTACCATCACCAGTCTGTTAAAGCTCCCGGCAAGGGCGTGGAGTGCGTGGCATTCAGTGACGGCGGTGATATTGTAGAAGCCATCGATGTACCGGAGCTTCCCTTCTTCCGCGGTGTCCAGTGGCACCCGGAGGTCAATCCCGATGAGATTTCCCAAGCCCTCTTCGCCCAGTTCTTAGATGCCGTAAAGGCTGCAAAAAGTGAGTAATACTATGGAGATCCTCAATTATTTCGAGCAGGAAAATCAGGCAGCACTCCGGGAAAAAATAGCCGCCTGTCCTTGGGGCGCTGTTCGTTTTCTAACGGATCTACTGGAAAAGGGAACTTTTTACCACATGCTGGGGGGATGGGGTGACCTATACCTCCTCATGGATGGAGAGAACCTTGTGGCCTTTGGAACCCTCACGGGGCAGGATGCCATACGGGACGAATCTATGACCCCTTGGATCGGATTTGTCTTTGTCCGGCCGGAATATCGGGGACATCGTTACAGTCAGCTTCTTCTGAACCATTGCGAAAGGGAAGCTGCTAAGCTGGGGTATTCCAAGATTTACATCGGAACAGATCATATTGGGCTCTACGAAAAATATGGCTATACCTATATGGAAAACCGCCCGGACTATTGGGATGACGATACTCGAATTTTGTTCAAGGAATTGGGAGGACTAAGACCGTCTACATGGTAATGCAATATCATTTTGATTGGTGTAATATGTATGCAGAGGTGAGAGAAATGGTAGCAGACCGCATTAAGGGCCTTCGGGAAAAGCAGGGGCTGACGCAGAGTCAGCTTGCGAAAAAGCTTGGATTGACACGCTCCTGTGTCAATGCATGGGAAATGGGGATCTCCGTTCCCTCTACCCAGGGGATCGTTGAGCTTGCCGCCATATTCGAGGTGTCCACGGATTACCTTCTGGGGATAGACCGGAGTGCATCTCTGAGTGTAGAAGGTTTAGAGGAAGCAGACGTTCAGCTGGTCTATGACCTGATTCGCCATTTGCGAAAGAAGAACGGAAAAACGGAATAAAGGGCTGTTTTGTAAGGAAGAAACTTCCTTGCAAAATGGCCTTTTTGTATAGCCGGAGGTCATTTTGGAGGATTTGTTTTTTGTGACAAAGGGAGGTCTTGCATTTTACCTATGTGTGTGGTATGCTTGAAATAGTCCCTGTTTCCAATATTTTTAAGAAAAGAGGCTACGATTATGAAATCCGTACTATCTGTTTTTTTGGCATTGGTATTGGTCTTTGGCTGTTTTTCCGTGTCAGCCGAGAGGGTTTACGCCGCAGAAAAGGATCCTGCTTCCTATGGCCTGCCTTCGGAGACGTACCCCACTCAGGGCACTTGCGGGGAACGCCTGAAATGGGAGTTTATTTCCAAAACCGGCACACTGCAAATCACCGGCTCGGGGCCTATGTACGACTACGGTGTTGAGATCCGGTATGACTCTGTAGAGCCCGATGTGGAAGAGAGCATTCGTTCCTCCAAGGAAGGGGCGGACCCTATCCCTATGGGCGAAACCATGGAAGAAATGGCTCCTTGGTATGAATTCCGATATCTCATTGAACACGTAGAGATCCAATACGGTGTCACGACCATCGGTGACGGAGCGTTTTACAATCATTATTCTCTTAACAGTGTTACGTTTTCAGAAGCCTTGAACTCCATTGGAAACAATGCTTTCTACGGCTGTGACATGGAAGAACTGGTTTTCCCGGAAAGATTACGGAAAATCGGCAACTATGCCTTTGAGGATTGCGAGAAACTGACGGAAGTTTATATCCCCGATTCTGTAGAATCCATAGGACACGGTGCGTTTACTACTTGCTCCGCCTTGAAGAAAATCACAGTCAGCCCGGATAATGGCTATTACACCGCTGATGACAAGGGCGTTCTGTATTCGAAAGACAAGACTTTACTGCTCCAATGTCCCGGAGCCTTCAGCGGAGACTATGAGGTTGCACCGGAAACGCTTGAAATCGGACCCTACAGCTTCGGTCGCTGTGAGTTGGAATCTCTGACCCTACCCGAAGGATTGAAGACCATCGGATACGGTGCATTTTACTTTGCTAAAATCCATGATACCCTTGTGCTCCCGGCTTCCGTGTCGAGCTTGGAGGATCGGGCCTTCTATGATTTTGACGCTCCCGGCATTGTTATCATGAATCCCGATTGCGAGATCGGCTCATACTCTCTGTTTTATGCAGGTATTGTATTCGGCTACCCCGGGTCTGAAGCTGAGGTGGAGCGAATCAACAACTGGCCCTTTGTGGGACACATTCCCGTAGACGGCTCTTGTGCGATCTGCGGTGCGTCTATGGCAATGAGCGGCCAATGTGGCGACGATGCTACATGGGAGCTGGTTCAGGAAACCAAAGGCTGGACGCTGTATATCCGTGGCACGGGAGCTATGTGGCCTGTCTGTGATTTTGAGGTTTACAACGGCCTGACAGAGCGTCTGATCGTTTCCGAAGGCATTACGGAGGCAGGCAGTTTCCACCGTAGCACCATACTGAACTATGTAGAGCTTCCCCAATCTCTGACAACCCTAATGCCCTATGCCTTTGGGGAATGCAGAGCCTTAAAATCCATTGTGATTCCGGATGGGATAGAGAGTATTCCCGATCTTTGCTTCTTTCAATGTACCAAACTTGAAAAGGTGACTTACCCCTCGGGACTGCGTTCCATTGAGGACTATGCCTTCTATGACTGTGACGGACTCAAGCAGGATGTACAATTTCCGGAAACTCTGGAGTCTATTGGAGAGTTTGCCTATTTCGGATGTGATTTCTTGTGGACAGTGACATTGGGAGCAAATGTGTGTACGATTGGAGAAGGGGCTTTTGCAAATTGCTACAGAGTACGATTTAGGGTATCTGAGGAAAATACTGTATTTTCTTCCGATGAAAACAAGGCTCTGTGCAGTGTAGACGGAACGGTTCTCCTTTGCTGGCCCGGAAAATGGGAAGGAGAAGTGATCGTTCCTGCCTACATTAAGGAAATTGCACCCTCTGCATTTGCATATCATCAGCGGTTGACCACAGTATGGATCCCTTCCACAGTGGAAAAGGTGGGAGAGTCTGCCTTCAGCCACTCTTCGATCCAAAAGGTGATCTACGATGCCAACTGCCGGGAGGTTCCTGCAGATTGCTTCTACTTATGCGAAAATCTGGAAGAAGCAGAACTGGGAGAAGCGGTTACTACCATTAGAGAATTTGCCTTCGCCTTCTGCGCGAGCATGAAGGAAATTACCTTACACGAGGGGATCTCCCGTGTGGAGGAAGGAGCCTTTGCAGTCTGCTTCTTAGAGACTGTGACAGTTATGAATCCGCAGTGCTACATAAGCCCGGCGTCCCTCCAGGGCAAGGATGAACTGGTGATCCGGGGGTATACCGGCTCTACCGCAGAGGAATATGCGGAAAAATATGGACTATCCTTCGAGGCTCTGCCGGAGCCACCCCAACCGGAGCCTCCCTTCACCATTGAAGACTTTACAGATTGCCGTGCTGAGTGGTACCGAGATGGGATAGACTTTATGCTACGCCATGGCTATATGAACGGTGTGGGAGAAGGCACCTTTGCTCCGGACAATACCCTAAATCGTGCCATGGTGGTTACGGTACTGTACCGCATTGCCGGCAGTCCCGAGATCGTAAACCCCACTGCCTTTGCAGATGTAGCAGAAGGCTTGTGGTACAGCGACCCTGTGGCATGGGCAGGGGAGAACGGCATCGTCAACGGTATAAACGCCACCACCTTTGGACCGACTAAGGCCATTACCCGTGAGCAGATCGCCACTATTTTGTGGCGGTACGCCGGTGAACCTAAGGCAGAGGGAGACTTGAGCGTCTTTACAGATGCCGGGGATATCAGCGACTATGCCCAAGAGGCCATGTCTTGGGCTGTGTCCGTGGGGATCCTAAACGGCACCGGCAAAGGAGAGCTGAAGCCCACCGCCAATGCAACCCGTGCCCAGTTTGCCTGCATGGTGCAGAGATACTTGGCTGCGGAATAAGGGGAAAATTTTTCCGGCGAAACCCGGTATAAGATAGATCATACAAAACACGGACTCTGTCACAGAGGGATTTCTCTGTGACAGAGTTCTTTTTCCTAACATTGGGATACAAAAAGGGGATCGTATCCGTCCAACGGTGAAAAGAAGTTTATCGGAAAAGCTGTCTAACATGAAGACAATCACAGGAATCAGCGTAAATTCTGTAGAATAAGGCTTGACTTTCTAACATCCAGTTGATACAATTATGGTGGCGTTTAACGGAATTGTATATCCCCCATGGGGGGATGCAAATACGATTCCCACAATTCTATTTGCCTGAAAACAACAGGAGGAATTTTTCTATGAGCGAAAACCGTTATTACACGATTGAGCAGATGGAGGAGGCAACCGCTTCCTTGCTGGAAAACGGCAAGAAGGTTGGAGCCGACAGCTGGCAGCAGCGTGCTAAGAATCAGAGCCCGCACTGTGGCTTCGGCGAAAGCGGCACTTGCTGCCGTATCTGCTCTATGGGCCCCTGCCGCATTACTCCCAAGGCTCCCCGCGGCATCTGCGGTTGCGATATGCATGGTATCGTAGCCCGTAACTACCTGCGTTTCACCGCCGGCGGCAGTGCTACCCACTCCGACCACGGCCGTGAGATCTGCCACACCCTCCACGAGACCCGTGAGGGCGGCAACTACACCGTTAAGGATCCCGAAAAGCTCAAGCGCATCGCCGCTGAGTGGGGCATCGAATTCGAGGGCAAGGACATTTACGAACTGGCTCACGAAGTTGCAGAAGTCGGTCTGCTGGAATACGGCAAGCCCTTCGGCACCCAGCGCTTTGTTAAGCGCGCTCCCGAGCACACCCAGAAGCTGTGGGAAGCCGCAGACATCACTCCCCGTGCTATCGACCGTGAAGTCTCCCAGGCTTTACATATGACCCACATGGGTTGCTCTTCCGATCCCGAGGCTCTCATCCGTCACTCCCTCCGCGCCGGTCTGTCCGACGGTTGGGGCGGCTCCATGATGGGCACTGAGTTCTCCGACGTGCTCTTCGGCACTCCCAAGCCCGTTGATACCACCGCTAACATCGGCGTTATGGAAAAGGACATGGTCAACATCATTGTTCACGGCCACGATCCTTCCCTGTCCGAGATGATTGTATTCTACGCAAACGATCCCGAAATGATCGCTCTGGCTAAGAGCGTTGGTGCAAAGGGCATCAACATCGCCGGCGTTTGCTGTACCGCAAACGAAGTCGCTATGCGTCACGGCGTTCCCATGGCAGGTAACTTCCTGAGCCAGGAAAATGTCGTTCTCACCGGTGTCTGCGAAGCCATCGTTGTTGACGTACAGTGCATCTTCCCCGCATTGGGACCCCTGTCCAAGTGCTTCCACACTAAGTTCATCACCACTTCTCCCATTGCTCAGATCCCCGATTCCGAGTTCTATCGC
>JAZREB010000359.1:0-2037 GCA_045660585.1 Faecousia sp.
GCCACCGTAGGTGCGATCCAAATCCCAGGGCTGACCGTTGCCAATGTATTCGTTCAGCTTCAGGGGCTGATACTGGGTCAGCACGCCCACTGCGTCGATCCCGGAGTTGACACAGTTGGAAAGAGGAAAATCAATGATGCGATATTTGCCGCCGAAGTTCACAGCGGGCTTTGCAATACGCTCGGTGAGAAGATACAGTCTGCTGCCCTGCCCGCCGGCAAGGAGCATGGCCACAGTTTCTTTCTTTTTTGCCATGGTGATTCCCTTTCGTTCTTTTTGAAATTATTCTTCGGAGGACGCTTCTTCCGGTTGGCTCAGATACACGGTGCCGAAGACGTCTCCATCCTCCTGGTACGGCAACAACTTCTCCCGGAAGGCAAACAGGAGTGCCAACGTCAGCCCCACCAAAACGGCAATGCCGATGAGCTGGGTCAAGCGGTCGTAGACCTTATCGTTTTTCACGGTGCAAGCCTCCTTCAAGGAAGTAGTATATAGACATACCTATACAGAACGGATTATATCACAAATATTCCCGTTTGGCAAGGGGGTTTCGGTATTTATTGGAAAGGATCGGCCGAATTTTTCCGACATTTCTCCGTTATTTTCGTCAAAAGTCGTAAAAAACCACAGTCTTCGTCACTTTTCTTTAGAAAAGCGAAAGAAATTTTGAAATTTTCTCGTTTTCCTCTTTACAAAGCGGAAAGAATATGTTATACTGACCCGAACGGATTTTGAGGTTCGTTCAATATCAAAACCAGATAGGCTGGGTCCGAGGCATGTTGGGGGCATCCCCATCCGTTCACCGGACCTCCCGCTCGGCTTATCTACACTATTTTTTACGGAGGTGAACACACATGCTTTTGAAGGATGAGAAGCAGCAGATCATCAAGGATTATGCTGTACACGAAGGCGACACCGGTTCCGCAGAGGTGCAGATCGCGATTCTGACCACCAGAATCAAGCAGCTCACCGAGCATCTGAAGGCAAACCCCAAGGATAACCATTCCAGAAGAGGTCTGCACATGATGGTTAGCAAGAGAAAGAAATTCCTCGGCTATCTGCAGAAGAAGGACATCAATCGTTACCGTGCGATCATTGAGAGCCTTGGTCTGAGAAAGTAATTTCCCCAAGCAACGTGATGCAGGCAATGCGGCTCAAAACGCGTTGCCTGCGTTACACCGTATACGTCCGTAGGCCGGTTTATCATTTAGATATCTCCCCGAGGGTACTTCGGAGAGGTATCTAAGTGTTAAACTTCGCTTGCGGCACCTAAAACAATTTCAGAAAGGAAACGCAAAAGATGTTTGAACAGTTCAAAAAATTCGAGTACACCCTTGCCGGCAGACCCTTGGTGATCGAGACCGGTAAGATGGCTCAGCTTGCCAACGGCTCCTGCTTGGTCCGTTACGGTGAGACCGCGGTGCTTTGTACCGCAACCGCTTCCGCTACCCCCAGAGACGGTATCGACTTCCTCCCCTTGGCAGTTGACTACGAGGAAAAGCTCTACTCCGTAGGACGCATCCCCGGCAGCTGGAACCGCCGCGAGGGCAGACACACCGAGCATGCCATCCTGGCATCCCGCGTGATCGACCGTCCCATCCGTCCCCTCTTCCCCAAGGATCTCCGCAACGACATCGTTCTCTCTCTGACCGTTATGTCCGTTGATCAGGATTGCTCTCCCGAGATCGCCGCTATGTTCGGTGCTTCCCTGGCACTGACCATCTCCGACATTCCGTGGAACGGCCCCATCGCAGGCGTGTTCGTAGGTTTGGTTGACGGCGAGATCATCATCAACCCCAACGAGGCACAGCGTGCCGCCAGCGATCTGCAGCTCACCGTTGCAGGCTCCGCTAAGAAGGTGGTTATGATCGAGGCAGGCGCCAACGAGGTTGACGACCAGGTGATGTTCGATGCCATCATGCAGGCTCACGAGGAGATCAAGGGTCTGGTAGCGTTCATCGAGACCATCCGTGCCGAGATCGGCAAGCCCAAGTTTGAATACGCTTCCTGCGAAGTAGACCACGATATGTTCGACAA
>JAZREB010000360.1:0-9872 GCA_045660585.1 Faecousia sp.
CCCTGAACTACAGCTCCATTACCGTTCCCACAGGAGCTCTGTCCTATGCCGGCACAAGCTATTACGAGATCCAGGGCATGACCTACAATAACGGTCGCCTGTATTTCGTCATGACCGCAGGGCAGAACAACACCTACCGCAACAAAAACTACATCATCGCCTACGATCTGAGCAATTTTGCAGACGGTTCCCAGAGAAAAAACATTCAGGCGGAGACCATCTATCTGACCTCTTCTTACTACTGGTACTTCTTGGAGATCGAAAGTGTTTGCTGCGTCAATGGACGGATGTATTTCAGTGCCAATGCAGGCAGTTCTTCCGGCTATTACAATAATGAAGACTTCGTAGGCTGTTTCAACCATTTCTATGATACTAATCCCAACGGTCTCCTGCTGGAGTTTAATTCCGGTAGCCGTGAGACTACATGGAACTGGAGACATTATATTTCCGCATCCGGGGCAAGCATTTCTCCCGATCCCGTTGCAGGCAACGGCAGTCTCTCCGGCACCCTCGGTGCCCTGACATCCGAAGGTCAGACCAGTACCGACTCCTATGTCCGCATGACCGCCCGTGATGTACTGTATAAGATCAAATCCGGGGACATTGTGGAGATCGCCTTTGACTATAAGCGCATTTCCGGCACCGCCCCCAACAGTGCCGCCGTGTTCTTCACCAGTAACAAGGTGGGCTACTTCACCGGGGATCGGATGTTTGCAGGATCCTCCCACGAATTCCGTGACGGACGGAATGTGCTCCAATTCGCTCTCAGCCAATCCTCTGCCGCCGCAGTGGGAGAATATATCAGCCAGCTCCGTATTGACCTATTTGACGGTGGCTCCGCCGACTTTAAGGCAAACTATGCCATTGACTACATCTACATCGGCCAGCCTCAGAACTCCCCTCAGAGCAAGTTAGACTACCGTGGAAACGGTGAGTTCCTGTTCATGGACTTTACGGCATCCAGCCCCTTAAATACGGGAAATGTCTGGGGTGGCAACAACCTCACCGCCGCCATTGACCACAGTGCAGGTGTCCTCAAGGGCAATATCATTGGCGGTGACCCCTATATCCAGTCTTATCAGAACCTGAATCAGAAGATCAAGACCGGGGACATTGTCGAGATCCGCATGAAGACCTCCCTCACCGCAGGAAACGGCGGTCATGCCGAAATCTTCTTCGCCACGGACAAACAGCCGGGCTACAACGGCACAAACTACTTTGCCGTCCCCGTCTATCCCAATGGGGAATATACTGTGGCTTATGTGGAGCTCCCTGCCTCTGTGGTGGGACACACCATGACAGATATCCGTGTTGACCCCGTCAGCAGTGGAGCAAACGACAATCTCCAAGGCACCTATACCATTGACTACATCTACGTCGGTTCCCCCAACCGTTCTCCTCAGAACCTGCAGACCTACACCGGTGGCAACCGCTATCTGCTGGTAGACTTCTCCAAGAAATCTCCCCTGTGCGAGACCTCCGATTGGATCACCAACGGCTGTACTGTGTCCGTAGACAACAGCGCCGGCGTTCTGAAGGGTAACTATATTTCCGCCGGAGATCCCTATGCCGTATCTGTGGGAAACATTCTCTACGATGCCCAAAAGGGTGATATCGTGGAGATCCGCATTAAATCCAACCTCACCTCCGGCAATTGCGGCGGTTTGGAATTCTTCTACACCACCCGTGCCGACGGCAATTTCGGCGGTAACAAGTATCTGATCACAAGCACTGTTCCCGGTAGCACCTATCAGATCATCCGCATGACCCTGCCGGATCATATTGATCACCAACTGGTGAACAGTATCCGCTTCGACCCCGTCAGCAGTGGCGGAAATGAAGTCCTCAAGGGTACCTTTGAGGTGGATTACATCTACTTAGGGCCTAAGGATCAGGCTCCCGGATCCCTGTACACCGTTACCTTCTGTGACGAAAGCGGAAAGGTGCTGGAAGAGCAGACCCTGTCCGAAGGGGAAACCGCCGAGTATTCCAAAGCCCTTCCCGCCAAGGCCTCCGACGACAGCAAGCACTACACCTTCGCCGGTTGGGTAGACAGTAGCGGTAAGGCCGCAAATCTGGAAAATATCAAGGCAGATCTGAAGGTTTATGCATACTTCACCGCCGAATATCATAATTTTAATATTACTACGGAGAAAGAACCCACCTGCTCTGCAGAGGGCACCGAACGGTATACCTGCTCCTGTGGCAAGACCTATACAGAATCCATCCCCACAACAGATCACAAGACCACCGTTACCAATGCCGTGGCTCCCACCTGTACCGCCACCGGCTATAGCGGTGACATGGTTTGCACCCTCTGCGGTGTGACCACGGAAAAGGGCTCTGTCCTTCCCACCATTCCTCACACCCCTGTCACCGACAAGGGTTATGCCGCCACCTGTACCGCTACCGGCCTGTCCGACGGCTCCCACTGCGGTGACTGTGGCGTGATCCTGGAACAGCAGACCATCCTTCCCTTGGCAGAACACAGCCCCGAAACCGTCCCCGGGAAAGACCCCGCCTGCCTCTCCTCCGGCCTGACAGAAGGTAAGATCTGCTCTGTCTGCAATGCCGTTCTGGTGGCGCAGACCGCCATTCCTCGTTTGGGCCACAGCTACACCTACACAGATCTGGGCGATACCCACAGGGGAACCTGCATCCGTTGCCAAAAGACAACCACCGCCTCCCACAGCTATGCAAACGGCACCTGCGTCTGCGGAGCCACCGAACAGGCAGAGCCCATTGTGGATGAGACTATCGTTATCAATCACACCCTGGATCTGGCAAGTGATATTTCTGTGAATTTCGCTGTACAGACCGCCCTTCTGAAAGAATATGACACCCACTATCTGGTAGTAGAGATCCCCGTCTATTCCGGCAACACCTTAACCGGAACCAAGACCCTGACCATCGATCCTGTGCTGAAGGGGAACTATTATTACTACACCCTCACAGGCTTAACTGCTGTGAATATGGCAGATGTGGTTACCGCACAGCTCCATATGGAAAAGGACGGACAGGCATATCTGTCCAAGACCGATCCTTACAGCATTGCCCAATATGCTTACGCCCAGTTAAACAAGGCAGACGGCTTAGAGCCCCTGAAGGCTCTGTGTGCAGACCTTCTGCGCTATGGTAAGGAGGCTCAGGTATTTAAAGCCTACCGCACAGATGCCCTTGCAGACTCTGCCATGACAGAGAGCCACCGTAGCTATCTCAGCAATGCAGAGGCTGTAACCTTCGGCAATGTGAACGAGACGGTGCAGGATGTAACCGATCCCGTCATTACCTGGGCAGGTAAGTCCCTGAACTTGGAATCCAAGGTTGCTGTGAAGTATGTCTTTAACCTCGGAACCTATGAGGGAAAGGTAGAAGACTTAATCTTAAAGGTGCGTTATGTAAACCGCTGCGGCAACACCGTAGAGACCATCCTCACAGATCCCACTCTCTACGACACCGCCACCAACCGCTATGCCTTCACCTTTGACGGCCTCCTTGCCGCAGAGCTCCGTACGGTAGTAGAGGTAGCGATTTACAGTGGCGATACCCGGTTGTCCCAGACCCTGCGCTACAGCCCCGACACCTACGGCAACAACCGCCAGGGTCAGCTCCTGACATTGTGCAAGGCCCTCTTTGCCTACTCCGACACTGCCAGAGCCTATTTCGGCTAATATCCCCAATTCCATAGATTCCATAATACAAGGACCCTGTTGCGGAAGCTCACTTCCCCAACAGGGTCCTAACACATATATAAATTCCCGTTTATCGTGCCAACGGCGCAAGAAACGGGAATTTGTCTGCTTAGATATCGAACCGATTATAGGATTCGTAGCAGTCCAGGCACAGTTTTTGCTCTCCTGCCAGGCGGATCCAGTTGGCACCGGTGCTTTCGCCACAGCAATCGCAAGTATAGGAACAGAAGAGCCTTGCCTTTTCCGGCAGGGTCAGAGTACAGGGCTTGACCTCAAAAATGTCCTTGGGCTCACAGCCTTGGAGATAGGCAAAGGACTCTTCCTTTGTCATGCCCTTGGGAGTGGGCTTCAGAATGATACGGACGGACTTACCCTTCTTCCGATCGAAGAAGGAAAATGCCTGCTTACCACGCATATGGAACAGGAGGTTCCCCTTGCCCAGACTACAGCCCAACACTGCCTGGATGGCATCTATGCCACAGGCATCGTTCTCAGCAATGCAGACAACGTCCTCGTCCTCGGAGAAGTTAATGTCCAATAATTCGATAGCATAGAGGGCGGCCTTGTAGCCAATAGTCAGACCACCACAGCTATGGCCGTGGAAGGCCACACATTTTTCCCATAAAACCTTATTTTCATCCATAGTTTCAGAATCCTCCTGTTACAATATATCTTTCAAAGTGGTCTGTACATGATCTCCGGGACGGAGACGGTTCAGACCCCTGTCCTTCAGCAAATAGATGCTGTCGGAGATCTTCAGCGCACTGTCTAAATCGTGGGTAATGATCAGCATGCTGAAGCCACGGCTGTTTTGCATTCCCTTCAGCAGGCGCAGAACATTGGCACAGCCGGAAGGATCCAGCATGGCGGTAGGTTCGTCGGCGATCAGGAGCTTGGGCTCCATGGTCAGAGCTCTGGCAAGAGCCACTCGCTGTTTCTGCCCACCGGAAAGGGTGCGGATCTTTTTCTGCAAGAATTCCCCTGTGGGAAGGCCCACATCCCCAAGGGCACGGGCAACAGCTCTCGGTAGCTTATCCCCGTTGCCACTGAGTTTTAGGGGTTCTGACACCGCTTCTTCCACGGTCATACGGGGATTCAGGGCGTTGTCATTATCCTGGAACACCATCTGGATCCCACCGACTGCCTTGTGTAGCAGAGCAAAATCTGCAGGCTGTCCCTCGAATTCCACCCTTCCTTCATACGATCCTACAGGGAAACCGCCTAAAATATTGGCGAGGGTGGTTTTGCCCACGCCGGAGCGACCGACCAGGGACACGACCTCTCCGCTGTATACGGGAATATGGCAATTTTCCAGAACCTTTTGATTCCCGAAAGATTTACAGATTCCCTTTCCTTCCAGAATTTTTACGATCCCGCCTCGGTGACAGGCGATTTTCCGCCCGTCGGGGTATTCGGTCAGTTCCGGGGCGCATCGGCCGCAACGGTCTATGGCCTGGGTACAACGACCGTAGAAGGGACAGCAGTGCACCCGATTGGGCGCCCCTGTGGGAATGCCCCAGATATCCTTTACGGGATTCAGACGAATGCTGGCATGGATCAGACCGCGAGTGTAGGGGTGACGGGGACGATCCAGTACCGACGGAGTATCCCCTGCCTCCATGAGGTGGCCTTCATACAGCACCATAAGACGGTGGCTGATCCGGGATGCCAGATCCATGTCGTGGGTAATGACCAAGAAGGCAATGCCGTGATCCCTGTTCAGTCTGCGGATCAGGTCTGTGATCTCCGTAGCGGAGTGGACATCTAAAGCGCTTGTGGGCTCGTCCAGCACCACCAAGGCAGGGCGCAGAGCAACGGCACAACCCAGCAAAAACCGCTGTGCCATGCCCCCGGACAGCTCACGGGGGTAACGGGACAGATCCTCTCGGGTCAGCCCCACCTCTTCCATGAGGGAGACCATGTAGTTCTCCTGCTCCTTTCGGGGCAGGGCAAGATCCAGAACCTCTTGCAACTGCTTATAGAGGGTCAGGGAGGGATTTAAGTACGGGGCGGAATTCTGGAATGCCATGGAAAATTCACGCATACGCAGAGTCTTTCGCTTCTTTTCCGGCATAGAGAGAAGATCTTGCCCCTTGAATACCACCTGTCCGAAGGTTTCTGCATCTTGGGGCAGGAGACAGGTCAGACCCTTGGCAAGGGTGGTCTTACCGCTGCCGGATTCGCCGATCACACCAAGGATCTCTCCCTCTTCCATGGTAAAGGACAGGGGATGGAGGTGGAACCCCGGATATTCTGCGGAAAAGTTTTTCACTTCTAAGAGCACGGGTCACACCTCCTTAAGCCATGCACTTTCCAGTGCTTTGGCAAGTGAACGTAATGTGAGGGTGGATGCCACCAGTGAGATAACGGGAGGCAGGAGCCACCATTTCCAGAAATCCGTAAAGAAGATCCCCGGGAAGGCTCTGGCACGGCTGATCATGAGACCCCAGGATTTTGCAAGGGGATCGGACAGCCCCAAAAAGGCCAGAGAGGATTCCTGCACAATGGCCATACCGATGATCCCAAGGGCATTGACCAAGAGCAGGGGAAGAACCTCCGGCAACATATGTCGGCAGATGAGATAAAAATGCTTTCCCCCATAGCTTTTTGCCAGACGGATATAGGGGGCATTGCGGATGGATATGGTTTTGGCACGGAGCTGTTTAGCGATGGGCGCCCAGGAGAAGAGGGCTATGATTACAATCACGTTCCCCATACTCTGCCCGAATACAGCTCCCACAAGGATCATAACAGGCAGTTGGGGCACGGACAGGAGCACATTAAGCAGGAAACTGACCCCTGAGTCAAAGACGCCACCCAAATACCCTGCGGAGATCCCCAGGATCCCTGCAAGGAAGAAGGTAAGACCTGCGGCGCAGAGTCCGATGGCCATAGAACGGAAAAATCCGTCGGAAACCTGACTGAATATGTCCACTCCCAAATTATCTGTCCCCAGGAAATGCTCCCCTGAGGGGGCTTCCAGAGACTCTCCCGTGGGGAGAGTTCCGCTGTGGGGGTACAGGAAGCTGCCGTAGAGGAAGAATAGGCACAGCACCAGAAAAATGCTCAATCGGATCCATACAGAGCGCATATCAGTGCACCTCCTTATCTACCAAGCTGTTGAGCAGATCTCCAAGGAACAGACTCCCTAAGACCAACACAGCAGACAGGAGGAAAATGTCCTGCATGAGGATATAGTCCCGATATTTGACCGCCTCACGCATGAGAAGTCCCAAACCGGGGTAGGAAAAGACATTCTCAATGAGGATGGTTGCGCCCACGGTACTACCCACGGACAGGAACAGCCGTACTACAATGGGAGTCAGACCGTTTCGCAGGAGGTAACGGCGACGGATCCGCCCTTCGGACAAGCCCTTAGCCTTGGCGAAGGTCATGTAGCCTTTTTCCCGAATGGTCAGGAAGGAACTGCGGGCGGTAAAATAGAATTTAGGGGCAGTGAAAATACACATAGCCGTCAAGGGTAAGAAGCTGTGGCGCAGGAGATCCCACAACCGCGCCCACAGGGAGCCATAGGTTGCAAAGGCGGTCTTACCGCCGGACAGGGGGATCCATTCCACCTTGGCCGCAACCAAAAACAGGAGGAGAATTCCTACCAAGTAGGCAGGGATCTCTGTTAAGAAAGAGCAGAGGCCGTAGAACACCCGATCTGCCGTAGCGTTCCGGACAGATACCAGTGCCAGAAACACCCCTATGAGGAGGCTGAGTCCCAGAGAGCTCCCCATGATCCACAGTGTCCAAGGGAGACGGTCACAGATGAGCTCCGACACAGGCGCTTTAAAGTGGATGCTCTGTCCCCAATCCCACCGCAGGTGCTTGCCCACAGTGATCCAAAGCTGTTGGAGCAGGGGTTTGTCCATACCGTAGTAGGAACGCATATATTCTTTTTGTTCCTCGCTCATTTCTGCATCTACATTATCCGCCACGTCCGCGGAATTGTAGGCAAAAGGATCCCCCGGCATCCATCTGGGTAACAGGAACGTGAACAGATAGATCACCAAAAAGGACAGGAGCAGTACAGACACTTTCTTTTTCAAAGTCCGACCTCCATTGTCAGAAGTGTGTGATAAATGTATAAGAATTCCGATTTATGGAACTGTTTGATGTTGCGGTGTTGGCGGTTTCGTTCCCATGAGCGTTAGTCCATGGCTTTCATTCGTGGCATAGCCACACCGACATTTTTATCTATTATCTCTTATCTTGCCCCAACGGTGCGATCCATATAGGATAGGCGGTTTTGTTCGCACTGGGCATAGGCATAGGTTTTCATCCAGCCGTCGTAGGTTCCCTTCCAGTACATAGAGTAAGAGGACTGGTTGGCAAGGACGATGAGGGGGATCTCATCACTGACCAGCTTCTGGATCCGGCCGAACATATCCTTACGAGTAGCAAAATCGATCTCATAGACCTGATCTTCGCACAGGGCGGTAATTTCTCCGTTGCTGTAACCCATGGGACCCATGGTGTGGGGGTTGCCTCCGGAATTTTTGGAAACATCGGAGAAAATCGTGCGCATATAAGTGGGAGGGTTGTTGCCCCAACCGCCGTTACTGACGATGGCGAATTCGTAATCTCCGCTGTTGATCATTTCATCTCTGGTGGCAGAGTCGTATGCCACAGTGGAAACGGTGATCCCTGCGGCCTGCAGATCATTGCGGATCAGCTCTGCCATGGCAATGTCGTTCGCACTGTCGGACAGGAGGAGGGTCACGGAAAGATCGGTTTCCCCGAAGATCTCCTTGGCCTTTTCCGGCTCGTAAGGGTATTGGGTAACTTCTTCGTTATAGAAGAGGGTGCCCTGGGGAACATAGCCTGCGCTACCTACGGCGCCCATACCACGGAAAATCTTGTCCACCATGGCCTGACGATCCAGGGCGGCATAAATACCCTGACGGAGAGTAATATCCAAGAATTCCGGGCACTTTTCAAAGTTTATGAGGAGCTTATAGCCGGAGTCGTTGGTCTTTTCTACCAGACCCACTTCCGGGTTGTTCAAATAGGTATCGGACAGATCCGCAGGCATAGAGGTGATGTGGATCTCCTTGTTCTGGAAAGCCAGGAGGGAATCACTGACGGGGACAAAGAGGATCTGTCTTGCGGCGGCCTTGCCGTTGCACCAGCCCTCAAAGGCGGTGAAAGCATAGCTGCCCGTGGCACTTTCGTAAGCGGTGCACATATATGCGCCACTGCCGATCAGATTGGATTCCTCTGTAAATGTGTAAGGATCCTCTACATTCTCCCAAATGTGCTTGGGCAGGATCACGAAGCTACCCAGAGAAGACAGGGTATCTGCTGTAGGATTGTCAACGGTAATGGCAATGGTTTGCGCGGAAAGGATCTCATACTTGCTAATGAGGAAGCCCTCCCCGGTTCCAAGGGAGTTGTTGATGGGGGGGAATTTCTTTGTGTAGTCTATTGTAAAGGCAACATCCTCTGTGGTCAAGGGGGTATCATCATGGAATTTTGCGTTTTCAAAGAGGGTGAAGGTGTAAGTGTTTCCCTCGATGTTCCAGTTCTCTGCCAGCCAGGAGACGTCTCCTTCTTCGTCCTTTTCCAGGAGGCTTGCGAAAACCAGACGCATTTTTGCACTGCCGGGGCCACGGGATACATTTAAATAAGGGCTGGGCACGCCGTAATCGGTGCCACCTTCCAGACGGAGGGTGTCTACCTTGTATTGGAGGGAAGGCTCTTCTGTGGGGGTAGTCTCTCCGCAAGCGCAGAGAGCCATGAGCATAACAAGGGACAGGATCAGGGCAAGGAATTTTTTCACATTCATGGGAATACGTCCTTTCTGTATATTCCTTCCAAAAGTCGGCTTTTTGAGAGTACACCGGTATTATATATGCCCCGAGCTCCGGAGGGAAGCCCCCGGGGGGGATAAAATTTTTATTAAGATATAAATCTCAGTTTGCAGAAAAGTTAAAATTTAGAAAATTTCAGTTTGTCGAACCGTTGGTTCGAGTGATGCACCCACCTGCGGTGGGCGTTAAGCAACCCACAGCCGTGGGTTGTGAAGCGCCTGCGGCGTGAAGCACCCCACTATGGTGGGGCGTGAATGTGTGCCCCCAAGGGGCACGGAATTAAAATTCTGTCGCGAAGCGACACAAATAACGACAAGAAAGCAAAAACGACGAGAGCGGTAGCGTCGGGTGAGGAGGCCAG
>JAZREB010000361.1:0-2347 GCA_045660585.1 Faecousia sp.
TGCGGTAATGGTTTTGGTGGCGGCTTCCTGCGCCTGTTTCAGGATGTCTAAGTCCTGGGTCAGATTCCCCATACGGAACATGGGAAGGCCGTGCTGACGGGAGCCGAAGAAGTCACCGGGGCCTCGGAGCTTCAGATCTTCCCGGGCAATGCGGAAGCCGTCTGTGGTTGCGCACAGGGCTTTCAGCCTCCGGCGAGTCTCCGGGGATTGGTTGTCGGAAACCAGTATGCAGTAGGATTTTGCCTGTCCTCTGCCGATCCGTCCGCGGAGCTGATGGAGCTGGCTGAGACCGAAGCGGTCGGCGTTTTCCACCACCATTAACGTGGCGTTGGGCACATCCACGCCCACCTCGATGACAGTGGTAGAAACCAGAATGTCATAATGACCTGCGGCAAAGGCCTCCATGATCTCGTCTTTTTCCGAGCCCTTCATTTTTCCGTGGAGGAGGGCGACTCGCAGATTGGGGAATACGGCGGTTTGCAGAGTTTCTGCCCATAGCTCTGCGGCCTTTAGGGATTCGGTTTCGCCCTCTTCTATGGCAGGACAGACGATGAAAGTCTGGTGTCCTTCGGCGGCTTGCTTGCGGATAAAGTCATTGAGCCGTTTGCGGTATCGTTCATCCACCAGGAAGCTCTCCACCTGCTGTCTGCCGGGAGGGAGCTCATCTACGACAGATACGTCCAGATCTCCGTACAGGATCAGAGCCAGGGTACGGGGGATGGGGGTAGCAGACATAATGAGCAGATGGGGCTGTTCCCCTTTGGCAAGGAGGGCGGCTCTCTGGGCAACACCGAAACGGTGCTGTTCGTCTGCTATAACCAAGCCTAAGTCGGAGAAAACCGTTGCTTCTGTCAGTAAGGCGTGGGTGCCGATGACCATTTGGATCTCTCCGGTAGCAAGGTCGTCTCGACATTTTTTCTTCTCGCTGAGCTTCATGGAACCTGTTAAGAGGGCAACCTTCTTTCCAAGAGAGGTAAAGAGGGCTTCCAGACCACGGAAGTGCTGCTTTGCCAGAATCTCCGTGGGAGCCATGAAGGCTACCTGCTTGCCGTTTTCCATAGCAACGAAGGCTGCTGCTGCGGCTACCATGGTTTTACCGCAACCGACATCACCCTGTACCAGACGGCTCATGGCCTTCCCTCTGCGGAAATCTGCCATGATCTCACCGATGACTCTCTGCTGTGCGCCTGTTAGGGTGAAGGGTAGGCTGTTATAAAAGGGGATGGGATCGGTGGTATAAGGAGAGATGGAGCGCTGTGATCGCTTGCTTCTGAGAATGCTGAGGGCGGCGGAAAAACAGAAAAATTCTTCAAAAACCAGACGTCTGCTACTGCGAGCCAGACTGTCATGGTCTGTAGGCTGATGGATCTGTCTCAGGGCGGTAGGGCCGTCCATGAGTCCGTATTGAGACAAAATCTCAGGGGGGATGGGATCTTCTATAGGCCAAATGGCCAGAGCCTGATGGACGGCGGCGCTGACTTGATTGCCTGTCAGACCGGCAGTCAGGGGATAGATGGGTACGATAGAACGGGTGACCTTCCCGGGAACGTCCAAGGACTCAAAAAGGGGATTGGTCATAGAGAAGCCTGCATAATCTCCCGTCAGGGTGCCGTAAAATACATAAGTTTCTCCACGGTGGAGCCTCTCTGCACTGTAGCCGGCATTGAAGAAGGTGAGATTCAGCCGACCGGTGTGATCGGCTACAGTGAGCTTTGTGATCTCTAATGTGCGCCGATCGGCCTTTGGGATTCGGTGGGTCATGGGATTGGTGATGACCGAAGCAATAAAGCAGGCGGGAACCCCCTGCTCCAGGGAGGCAATGGGAAGGAGTCTTGTCCGATCCTCGTAATCCCGGGGATACAGACGGAGGAGATCTTCTATGGTGTGTACCCCTAATTTTGCAAAGAGCTCTGCCTTCTTAGGGCCGATCTTTGCCAGATTCAATATGGAATTAGGGTCCTTCTGCGCCACGGACATCGCCTCCCTAAGATCGCCCCCATGGGGCAAGAGAATAAATAATAGATAATAGTGAATGTGCCCCAAAAGGGATATCATTCGCACCAAAGGTGCGATAAACTGTGATTTGCCTTGTTTGGGGAGTTGCTTTGTTATACCTTATTGTAATGTGTACACTATATATTTATATTATATACGATTTTGGGAAAAACCGCAATTGATTTTCTGCAATGGGAAAGGGTATTTTCGGAGCAGTTTGAAAAATGTCCCGAAAATAAGCAAAAGCCTGATGGAAAATAGCTCCATCAGGCGGAAAAATCCTTTAATTTTGCTTACGCCATAGCGTTGACCTTGAGAGTCATGCTGCTCTTCTTACGAGCGGCGTTGTTCT
>JAZREB010000362.1:0-1678 GCA_045660585.1 Faecousia sp.
ATGGGGCCGGAAACGGTGGAGCCGTTTCTCTTTGCGGATTCGACGATCTTCTCTGCAGTTGCATCGATGATCTGGTGATCATAAGCCTTCAGGCGAATTCTGATCATGTTGTTGGTCATTGTTGATTTCCTCCTAAATTTAACGTACTCAGTATCTTTGGTTTCTGGGTACGGTCGAGGCGATTTGCTGTACGCTTATCCGTGCGTATCACTTCTCACACATGAAAAAAGGCCGACTTGTGCCGACCGGGTTCATGTCATGGGACGATATACGCCACATACATATTCACCTCAGCCGCCCGATGACCGGACATACTCCGCAGAAGTTACCGTCTTTCGACGCAATCTCCTGCATCATCGCAGTGCGTAGAGCTCGTACGCCGAACTCACGCCCCTACATTGTACTTCATCCATCACAATTTGTCAAGCATTATTTCTCTTTTTTTCACAATTTTTTTAAAAATTTTTTGTAAGAAACAGAGAAATATCTTTTTCTTTTTCAAAATGTAAGGGCTTTCTTGTTTTTCGTGGTTTTTCGCCCTGTTTTAAGCCTCTCTCCTCCCCCACAGGAAGGTTAAATCCGTGCCATACATTATAATATATAGGAATCGTGTTGCAATTTAGGGGATTATTTGGTATAATTCGGTGTGAACTACATTAAGGGGGTATCATTATGATGAAGCTCGGTTTTATCGGAATCGGAAACATGGGCAGTGTGATGGCACTGTGTGCCGGAAGAAGTATGCCCGGGGCCACCATCTATGTAAGCAGTCGCACCGGGGAAACAGCCCGTGCATTTGCTGAAGAGAACGGATTTGTATTTTCCGACAACCGCCAAATCGCTGAAGAATGCGCCATGATCTTCCTGGGTGTCAAACCCTACGGGATAAAACCCCTCCTGGAAGAGCTCAGTCCCATTTTAGAAAACAGAACCGATTCTTATATCCTGATATCCATGGCAGCAGGGATTTCCACGGAGCAGTTGGAATCCTATGTCGGTATCCCCTGCCCTGTTATTCGGATCATGCCCAACACCCCCTCCCTGGTGGGAAAGGGCTGTATCCCCTATGCCTTGGGACAATTCGCCACTGAGGAAGATGCCGCCGATTTAGAGGCTGTGTTGCAGAGTGCCGATCTTGTGTTCCCTCTGGCAGATGGGCTCATTGACGGAGCCACCGCCGTCAGCGGTTGCGGCCCGGCATTCGCCTATATTTTTATGGAAGCTCTGGCAGATGCCGGTGTTGCCTGCGGTTTGCCCCGTGATGTCTCCCTTGCCATAGCCGCCCAGACCCTGTCCGGTGCGGCAGAAATGGTTCTGCAGACCGGAGAACACCCCGCTGTTCTGAAGGACAAGGTCTGCTCCCCCGGCGGTAGTACCATTGCCGGTGTCTGCGCTCTGGAAGAACACGGTCTGCGCAATGCCGCCCAGAAGGCCGTCCTTGCCTCTTTCAGAAAAAACAAAGAGCTGGGAAAATAATTTTTCCCACCCCCTGTAATATTTGCGTCCCTATTACGTCTTATAAGGTATAGGGAGCTATACAGAATTCTCACACATAGAGAAAGGTGCAGACCGTCCTCTCCCCAACTGTCGGTCTGCGATTGAACGTCGTATGGATGACAGAGAAATCGTTTCCCTATATTTGGCTCGGGATGAACAGGCTATTTCTGCCTGCCAGCAA
>JAZREB010000363.1:0-9204 GCA_045660585.1 Faecousia sp.
AATTCGCAGGCTGTACCTTTCGGCACAGCCTGCTGTTTTTTGGGGGACTTTTTTTACAGCCCCGTTTTTTATGTGGTATGGGGAAACAGCTTTTGGGTAGCCCTATAGGTCAGGTCTGTCACTGCGCTAAAGTCGACGCAGGGCTTGCACAGGGCTTCTAATCTGTCGTGGAGACTCTTGGCGGATTTTAAGTGCTCTGTGACGACTTGCAACAGTTCCTGCACGGCTTTTGCTACGTAGGACAGCTCCTTCTGCAGGGGGCTTGGCACAGAGGAATTCAGGTCGATACTGCAATAGGATTCTCCTGTATAGGGAAACAGTTTGGAATCACTCACAAAAGATACTCCCAATTCCGGGATCAGCAGATGAGAGGGTACATCACGGGGCAGGAGAGGGCTGTAGCAGGAGATACAGTGATAACCGTAAGAGAGGGCCTTTTTCTCCACTATGGAAAGGACGAGGGGGGCCAGCAAATAATCATCCCGTAGGACATATACCTTAGGTCCCAATACCCCGGGGGTTAGGGCGCAGAACAGGGGACCTTTGGGCGTGACCGCAGTGAGGAAGCGTCGGCTACGGGTGCCTGTGCCGAACTTTGGCTTCAGACCGGACAGACAGAGACATTCCCCGATTGCTTCCATTTCCTCCCGGTAGAGGGGAGTGTCCGTTTCTGTACGGATACAATCCAACAGTCCCTTAACGGCCCGTAAGGTGCTGTACACCATGGCGTAGCGGTGCTTGTTCTTTTGCTGTACCAGCAGGATCTGCTCTTCGTTGGGTTTCATCCCTTCACGATCATAAAAATCTCCGAAATTCAGATAATTGGCACTGCCACCGCATAAAATAGGCTCCAATACATGGGGGGAGGTGCCGTCTACATAGCCTACGGACAGCTCCGGGATCACGATCCCATCCAGAGAATCGGGATCCGAGGAACAGAGGATATATTCCGTGGACAATCCCTTATCCTCTGCGGCTTTTCCGATGGATTTCATAAAAGTGGATTTTCCGCAACCGGAGCCACCCTTGATAATGGTCAGATCCTTCACATCCTGCAACAGAGAATCATAGTGGGATACAAAGCCCTCACAGCTGCAGGAGCCAAGGAAAAAAGAATGATTCATACGATCTACCTCCTTCTGATTATTCTATGCGCCGGATATTTCATTATGACAACAAGATTGCAGTTCTTATATTTCCGTAAAATCGAAAAGGCAAAAAGAGACCTTCCCGGCAGGCGTGTCGGGAAGGTCTTAAAAATTTTATAAGAGAAGATAGTTTGCAACGCCGAAGTACACCAGCAGGGACAGGGCGTCTACGATGGTGGTAATAAAGGGGCTTGCCATAACGGCGGGGTCCAGACCCAGCTTCTTTGCCAGCATGGGGAGGACAGCACCGACGATCTTGGCACTGAGAACGGTCAACGCCATGGTAATACAGACTACGAGGCCAACCATAACCGTTACATCGGGATTGCCCAAAAGCCAACGGTCAATGAGCATCAGTTTGCCGAAACAGGCAACGGAAAGAGCCACGCCGCAGAGTACGGCAGTGCGGATCTCTTTCCAAACTACGCTCCAGATGTCGGAGAATTCCAGTTCACCCAAGGACAGGGAACGGATAACCGTAACCGAGGACTGGGAGCCGGAGTTACCGCCGGTACCCATAAGCATGGGAATGAAGGTGGTCAGGATGACTTCCGTTCTCAGGGCATTTTCAAAGCCCGTAATGATCATACCCGTAAAGGTAGCAGATACCATCAAAAGCAGCAGCCACAAAATACGGTTTTTAAACAGCTCAAATACAGAGGAACGGAGATAGGGCTTTTCTGAGGGGAGCATACCACCCATCAGCTCGATATCCTCCGTGGCCTCGTCTTCCATAACGTCCATTGCATCGTCGAATGTGACGATACCGACCATGCGATATTCCGCATCCACAACGGGGAAAGCAAGGAAGTTGTACTTGGAGAACATCTGGGCGACTTCTTCCTGGTCGGTATGGGTGTTGACGGAAATGATATTGGTCTCCATCAAGTCAGAAATGGTCATTTCGTCATCCTCTGCCAGAAGGAGATCCTTAACAGTGACTAAACCCAAGAGGGTACGATTCTTGGTGACGTAGCAGGTGTAAATGGTTTCCTTGTCCACGCCGGTACGACGGATACGGAGGATGGCCTCTTCAACAGTCATAGCGGGGCGGAGGGAAACATATTCTGTGGTCATAATGGTACCGGCGGAATTCTCGGGATAGCGGAGGATCTCGTTGATCTCCTTACGCATCTGGGGATCGGCCTGTTCCAGAATACGCCGGACAACGTTGGCCGGCATTTCCTCGATAACGTCAACAGCATCGTCAACGTACATTTCGGAAAGGATCTCACGGAGCTCTGTATCGGAGAAACCGCGGATCAGCAACTCCTGGGCATCGGGCTCCATTTCAACAAAGGTCTCCGAAGCCAGCTCCTTAGGGAGCAGTCGGAAAAATACAGGGAGCCGGTCATCTTCCAGCTCGGCAAAAATGTATGCGATATCCGAGGGATTCATGGTAACAAGAATATCTCGTACCGTAGAATACTTCCGCTCGGAGATCAGTGTGGTAAGTGTGGATGCAATAGAAAAATTATACTCTGCCATAATTAGCCTCCAATCTATGAATGAAGTAATGGCAGACCGGAATCAGGTTAGACGACCGCCATGAACAGAGCAGGTCGTCCGAAAACTTCGGCCTACCGGTGATATACTGCCGCCGCAACTACTGCTGCCGCTATCCATGGTGTTCCCTCCTTTTCCGCGACATATGAATAAAATGTCGGGTATCATTTTAGGCAAATTTGGGTTACGAAACAGAACCCAATCTTTAGTTTATGCCGAAATTGAGATTTTGTCAAGGAATTTTCAGGAAAAATTTGTTCAAATTATAGCACAGACGCTAAAAAATAGGGGAGATAAGCCTTTCCTAAAGGAAAAAATAAACAAAATTATCAGAATTCTGCTTTAACGCTTGCAATTTTTGTGCAAAGTGGTATAATTGGTATTAGGGAAAATATGCGAGGGAGGTGACACACACCAATGGAACAAGGATACGCGTTACATAATGCCCTGAAACGTTTTACCGGGGGCGAGGAGCTCCATGCTTACAGCTATATGGGCTGTCATCGCCATTACCGTTCAGAGGACGAGAAGGCATGCTGTGATGGCTTTGTATTCCGCCTCTGGGCACCCAATGCGGTGCAGCTTTCCCTTGGGGTAGATTGGAACGGTTGGGATATCAATGCTCAACCTATGAAGCTCCTGGAATACGGTATATGGGAATGTATTTGCCAAGAACCCCAAGAAGGAGATTCTTACAAATATTATATCCTTGGATCTGACGGTGTAGCCAGATATAAAACAGATCCCTTTGCATTTTCTATTTGTCCCTACCCGGAGAATTCCGCTGTAGTCACTTGTTTAGAAGGCTACGAGTGGCAGGATGAGGCCTACCGCCGTCAGCAGGGTAAACGGAAGCTACTGGATTCGGCAATGAACATTTACCAGTGCCACCTCAGCTCCTGGAAACGGGGTCTTGATGGCTCCTGCATGACCTATGACGAGCTGGGAACAGAGCTGATCCCTTACCTTAAGGATATGGGCTATACCCATGTGGAGCTGATGTCCATTATGGAGCCCTCCCGCCTGAGTGGTAAACTGACCCTGGGATTCTTCGCTCCCACCGGGGCACACGGCAGTCCCAAGGATCTCATGGCTTTCGTAGATCGCTGTCACCAAGAGGGTATCGGTGTCCTCTTTGAGTGGAACCCCTACGCCTTCCCCAAGGAAGAACAGGGGCTCTACGATTTTGACGGTAGCTGTTGCTACGAATCCATGGACACCCTTATGAATGAGCTCCCCAGAGGAAAGGGGCGGATCTTCGATTTCAGCAAGGGACAGATCCAGTCCTACCTGATGTCCAACGGAGTTTACTGGATGGAA
This sequence comes from Faecousia sp., assembly GCA_045660585.1. GTDB lineage: Bacteria > Bacillota > Clostridia > Oscillospirales > Oscillospiraceae > JAZOXB01. The sequence continues at coordinate 3,975 of JAZREB010000363.1, forward strand.
CAGTTCCATGCAGACGGTGTCCGTATCGGCTATGTCACTGCTATGCTGTATCTGAACTACGACAGACAGAGCTACCATCCCAATGTCTACGGTGGCAAGGAGAACTTAGATGCCATTGCCTTCTTACGCAAGGCCAATCGGGCTATTTTCTCCACCCGACGCAATGCCATAACCATTGCTCAGGAGCACACAGCCTTCCCCTTGGTGTCCAGACCCGACTACGATGGGGGATTGGGCTTCCTCTACAAATGGAATATGGGCTGGCTCCAGGATATGGTAGAATACCTCCGTCTGGATCCCCTGTGGAGAAAGGGTAGTCATACACGGCTGACCGCCTCTATGGAATATGCCTATGCGGAGAATTTTGTTCTGACCCTGCCCCACAGCCTGTCACAGGAAGATGGACCCTTGATTTCCCTTATGCCGGGCGATTACGATGATAAATTTGCGGGTCTGTGAGCCTTCTACGGCTTCATGATGGCCTTCCCCGGGAAAAAGCTCACCTTTATGGGCAATGAATTTGCCCAGTTCGATCCCTGGGATCCGGAACGATCCATGCACTGGGAACTGCTTGACTATGAGCGACACAAACAGTTCAGGGATTATGTTCGTGCTGTGCACCGGCTGTACCAGAAGGATAGCTGTTTGTGGAACAACGACACGGAAACAGGTGGCTTTGCCTGGATCTGCATGGACGATTGCGACAACTCTGTTCTGGCCTTCCGCCGAATTGACAGACGGAGTCGGGAGATCATCGCCATTTGCAATTTCTGTCCCGTCCCTCGGGAGAATTACCGATTGGGTCTTCCCCGTATGGGAGAGTACGAACCGGTGCTTTCCGGAGATCAGGCAGAATTCGGCGGTACGGGGGTCCCGCTGTCGGTAGTTACCGCAGAGAAGGTTCCCTTCCACAATTTACCCTACAGCGGTGTCTTTACGGTACCGCCCCTATCTACCACTTACTACAAGCGGATTGTCAATCCGCGTAAACCTTAGGAAACCGGATCGGATGACCGATCTGAATATATGAATTATTTTAATTATCAATACAAGGAGAGATGAGCATGAACTTTCAGAAAAAGCATTGCGTAGCCATGCTGTTGGCCGGCGGCCAGGGTAGCCGTTTGATGGTCTTGACGGAGAACACCGCCAAACCTGCAGTTCCCTTCGGAGGGAAGTACCGTATCATCGATTTCCCTCTGTCTAACTGTGTCAATTCCGGCATCGATACCGTTGGTATCCTGACCCAGTATCAGCCCCTGGAGCTCAACGAGTATATCGGCAACGGACAGCCTTGGCATCTGAACCGATCCCATGGCGGTGTACAGGTTCTGCCTCCCTATGCCAAGAGCAACAAGTCCGAGTGGTATAAGGGCACTGCCAATGCCATTTATCAGAACATTCCCTTTATTGAGAGATATGACCCCGATAATGTCCTGATCCTCTCCGGCGACCACATCTACAAGATGGACTATGCCGCCATGCTGAAGGATCACATCAAGAACAATGCAGACTGCACCATCGCTGTCCGTACTGTTCCCATCGAGGAAGCCAGCCGTTTCGGCATCATGAATACCAATCCCGATGGCTCCATCTACGAGTTCGAAGAAAAGCCCAAGGTTCCCAAGAGCACCAATGCTTCCATGGGCATTTACATTTTTAAGTGGAGTGTCCTCAAGCAGTTCCTCATTGCTGACGAAGAGGATCCCAACAGTGAGAACGACTTCGGCAAGAACGTGATCCCCGCCATCCTCAACGCAGGCCACCGTCTCTTTGCTTATGAATTCCAAGGCTACTGGAAGGACGTTGGAACTATCAACTCCCTGTGGGAGGCCAACATGGAACTCCTGGGCGAAACTCCCGAGTTTAACATCTACGGCGAGCCCGGCAAGCGTATCTATGCCCGTAACTATGCTATGCCCTCCACCTTCATGTCCAAGAAGGCGGAGACCGACAACTGCTTCATTGCAGAGGGCTGTGAGATCTACGGCACGGTAAAGCATTCCATCATTTCCACCGGCTGTACCGTATCCGAGGGTGCTCTGGTAGAAGACAGCGTGATCATGCCCAATGTTGTCATTGAGAGCGGTGCCATTGTCCGTCATGCCATCGTAGGCGAGGATTGCCGTATTTGCGCCAACGCAGTCGTTGGCGGTGCCTTCCCCGAGGGCGAGGAAAAGGCCATTGCGGTCATCGGTAAGAGCAAGACCATTGAAGTCAATCAGTGCGTCAAGCCCGGCGAAGTATACTAATATAAGGAGGAACACGATCATGACTACTATGGGTATTATTTTTGCCAATATTTATGACAGCTCCTTAGGCGACCTGACCAACAAGCGCACCATGGCATCTCTGCCTTACGGTGGCCGCTATCGTCAGGTGGACTTCTCTCTGTCCAATATGACCAACTCCGGTATCCGTCATATCGGCATCATTACCAAGAACAATTATCAGTCCCTCATGAACCACATCGGCTCCGGTCAGGAGTGGGACCTGGAACTCATGGAAGGTGGCTTGGAATATCTGACTCCCTTCTCCACCGGCAACAACGCTCAGTATCGTGGCAAGATGGAGGCGATCCACACCGCAATGGATTTCTTGGAATTCTCTAAGGAAGAATATGTTGTCCTGGTAGACAGTGGCGTTCTGTGCGCCATGGACTTCCGCCCCGTTGTTGAGGCACACATTGCTTCCGGCGCAGACATCACCATTGTTGTCAAGGACGGCGTTTGCAACGGCGAAAAGCAGTTGGATCTGGCCGTCCGTGAGAATGCCGAGGGTGTTGTGGAAGAGATGGTATGCGACCATTGCCCCGACAGCAGTTATCTGGCCGGCATGGGTATTTTCGTCACCAAGCGGGAATATCTTATGAAGCAGGTCAAGGAAGCTGTTGCCCACGCACATTATCGTCTGGAACGGGATTTCCTGATTCCCCAGTTTAACAAGAAGGCTCTTACTATCAATGCCTACCGTTTCGATGGTCTGGCACTGTACAACGAGAGCACCCAGGAGTTCTTCGAGAATTCCATGGCACTGCTGAAGCCCGAAGTCCGTCGTGGTCTCTTCGGCAATCCCGATCTGACTATTTACACCAAGGTTCGTGACGAAGTTCCTTCCTTCTATGGTGAGGATGCAGAGATCAACGACTGTATCGTTGCCGACGGCTGTAAGCTGGAAGGTGAGGCAGACCGTTGCATTTTCTTCCGCGGTGTACAGCTTGGCAAGGATGCCGAGGTCAAGGACAGCATCATCATGCAGGATACAATCATCGGCGAAGGTGCAAAGCTGAGCTATGTCATCTTGGATAAGAACGTTGAGGTTCCTGCCGGTGCAAAGTTCGTCGGCACCAAGAACCATCCCTACGTTGTAAAAAGAGGAGTTAAACTATGAGAATTGCCATGATCGCCTCCGAGGCCGCCCCTTATGTCAAGACCGGCGGTTTGGGAGATGTGATGCAGGCTCTCCCCGGAGAGCTTGCCAAGGAACGGGGCAACGAAGTGGTTCTGTTCCTGCCTCTTTACAAGAAACTGAAAGAAGGCACCCAATTCGAGTTGGAGCCTGTGGGCAATTTTACCATGGATCTTGCATGGCGTGAGAGCTATGTTGGTATCTTCCGATTAAAGACCCGTAAGAAAAAGCTCCAGGTCTACTTCATCGACAACGACTATTACTTCGGTGGACGCAACACCGTATATGGCGACTTTGATGATGGCGAGCGCTTTGCCTATTTTTCCAAGGCTGCTATGGCATGCCTGTACTACCTGGACTTTAAGCCCGATGTACTCCACTGCCACGACTGGCAGGCTGCCATGGCTGTGGTCTATTGCAAGGCTCTGTACCAAAACTGGTGCCCCGAAACAAAGACCGTCTTTACCATCCACAATGTAGAATATCAGGGTTGGGCAGGCTATGATTTCTTTGATAGCACCTTGGGTTTGCCGGAGAGCTACCGTAGCCTCATGGCATTTGACGGCTCTGTGAATATGATGAAGGGTGCCATCGTCTCTGCAGACATGGTCTCCACCGTATCCAACAGCTATGCCAAGGAACTGTGCTACCCCTATTATGCCCATAAGTTAGACGATATCCTCCGTAGCAACCGTCTGTGCGGTATCGTTAACGGCATTGATACCACTGTCTATGATCCGGAAACGGATCCTGCTCTAAAGGCTCACTTCTCTGCCAAGGATATGGATGGCAAGAAGGCCTGCAAGCTGGCTCTGCAACAGGAAATGGGACTGGATATCCGTTCCGATGCTCCCATTCTTGCCATGGTCACCCGTCTGGCAGGACATAAGGGCATTGATCTGTTGTGCTATATCTCCCAGCGTTTGGTACAGGAGAATATCCAGCTTGTGATCGTGGGCACCGGTGAGAAACAGTATGAATACGCTCTCAGTGTTCTTGCGAAAGAAAATCCCGGTAAGGTAGCGGTTCGCCTTGCCTTTGATCCCGCTCTTGCAAGTCGTGTTTATGCAGGTGCGGATCTGTACCTGATGCCTTCTAAGTCCGAGCCCTGCGGTCTGTCTCAGCTTATCGCTATGCGCTACGGCACGGTGCCTGTTGTTGCCGCTACCGGCGGTCTTAAGGATACCGTACCTCCCTACGATCCCACTACGGGAGAGGGAAGAGGATTCACCTTCCAGAGCTATAACGGCGACGATTTCTTAGATGCGATCTGCCGCGCTGTTGGAATGTATTACGAAGATCGTGAGGGCTTCAAGGCCCTTGCCAAGAGAGACATGGAGACTGATTTCAGTTGGCGTGTCCCTGCAGGAGAATACCTGCGACTCTACCGAGAATTGCTGGCAGAGTAACATCAAACATTTGGAGGACCCTATGAGAAAAAGCAACCACAAGGAAACCATCGTCAGCGAGACCTATCCCAATATTATGGAACAGCTCAACGGAACCCTTCTGCGCCTGTACGGTGTAGAGATCAAGGATGCCGCCGAGAAGCAGATCTATCGCGCTCTGTGCGTAATGGTTCGCAATCTCCTGACAGAAAAGAACCATCAGTTCAACAAAAATACCAAGGAAAACCAGGCCAAGGAAGTTTACTACATGTCCATGGAATTCCTGGTAGGAACCAATCTGCGCAACAACCTCTATAACCTGGGTATGGAAGCCGCTTGCCGTGCAGGCCTGGCACAGTACGGGGTCAATATTGATGATCTGTACGACATCGAGCCCGATGCAGGTTTGGGTAACGGCGGTCTGGGCAGACTGG
>JAZREB010000364.1:0-4543 GCA_045660585.1 Faecousia sp.
TGATAACCGTTCAGGTTGGGGATCATGACGTCCAAGATCAGCAGATCATAAACCCCCAGCATAGCATATTCCGCCCCGGTCTCTCCGTCGTAGGCAAGCTCAACATCGAAGCCCTTCCCTTCCAACAGGCTCTTTAAGGAATCGGCCAGGGCCCTTTCATCTTCAATTACTAAAATCTTCATAGAGTATGTCCTCCGCAAAGCAATATGTAGCACTTTTCACTACCATCATACTCATGTTTCCTGAAAACAAACTGAATATCCCGCACAAAAAAGAAAGATCGCAAAAGTTTGTCGCCCTGTTCCCAAGTGCGCACCGTCACTTGGGAACAGGGCGACAAATCGGAATCAGGGTTTTTCTTTCTCGGTGGGGATAGAAACAGCACGGTCTGCCACGGTGATCCGTGGCAGACCGGGGTAAGTAATTACATATATTTCTTCAGCGTGTCGCTAACGGTGGCGGGGTCTTCGGATACCAGAATGGTGAAATCAACGCCGTGGGCGGCGCAGAAGCCGTCACACCAGAGGACAAAATCCTCTACATCGGCGGCGGTGCCGTTCTTCAGGAGCTTGTAGAAACTCTCGATAAAAATATGGCTGACGTCGAAGTTGCCTGCATACAGGCCGCTGATAAAAGCCTTCAGAGAGGGCAGATCGCCCAATTTATATTCCTGATACTCAATGAGTCTGACACGGCTGTCAATATCGTAACGGAGCTTGGTGCCCTGTTCGATACAAACCATGCTACCGGTCTCGGATTTAACTGCTTCGTTGATGTCCTGAACGAGCTGTGCGGTCTTACCTGCACCCTTCAGGCCCATAATTAACTTAACCATAGGAAATTCCTCCTTTGTTCTCCGAGTTTCCTCGGGTTCCTATTCCTATTGTAACAGGGAATGGGAGAAAATGCAATACCCTCATAAAAAAGTTACATTTTCTCTATCTGATCGGGATCAATCCTCGTAGCCGGGCTTGCCCAGGAGCTTGAACATATTCCGCTTGTAGTATTCTACACCGGGCTGGTTGAAGGGGTTAACTCCCAACATGTAGGCAGATACGCCACAGCTCAGCTCGAAGAAATAGAACAACTCGCCTACCGTATCGGCGCAGATGTCGTCGGTATGGATAATGATATTGGGAACTCCGCCGTCTACGTGGGCAGCCAGAGTGCCCTGGAATGCCTGCTCATCTACGAAATCAAGGGTCTTACCCTTCAGGTAGTTCAGATCGTCCAGATCCTTGGCATTGTCGCCGATGGCAATCTTCTTGGCAGGAGGAGCGAAGCGGACGATGGTCTCGAAAATGTTCCGTTCACCTTCCTGGATCATCTGACCCAGAGAGTGGAGGTCAGCGGTAAATTCCACAGTGGCAGGGAAAATACCCTTGCCATCCTTGCCCTCGCTCTCGCCGAAGAGCTGCTGCCACCAACCGGCAAAGTAACGGAAGTTGGGCTCGTAGCTGCCCAGGATCTCGATCTTCTTGCCCTTGCGGTACAGGAGGTTGCGGATAGCGGCATACTGCCATACGGGGTTTTCAAAGCTACGGATGTCCATCTCCTTACGGGCTCTGGCGGCACCCAGCATAACGTCTGTGGGCTTCATGCCGGCGACTGCCATGGGGAGCAGACCGACTGCAGTCAGAACACTGTAACGACCGCCTACATTGGGAGGGATCACGAAGGTCTCGTAGCCCTCTTCTGTTGCCATCTGGCGCAGAGCACCCTTGGCAGGATCGGTGGTGACGTAGATGCGATCCTTGGCGCCGGCACCGTACTTTCGGTTCATCATGTGGAGCAGCGCACGGGTGGCAATGGCAGGCTCAGTGGTAGTGCCGGACTTGGAAATGATATTGATGGAGAAATCCTTGCCCTCTAACAGACCGCACAGTTCGTTCCACGCACGGGTGGACAGGTTGTTGCCTGCAAAGAAGATCTGAGGATTGCCCTTCTTCAGGTTGTGGTAAGAGCCGTTGACCAGCTCAATGGCGGCACGGGGGCCTAAGTAAGAACCGCCGATACCGACCACAACGAAAACCTCGGAATCGGAACGGATCCGATCGGCAGCCTGTTGGATACGGCGCATTTCCTCGGTCTCTTCGAAGGTAGGCAGATCCAGCCAACCAAGGAAGCCGCTGCCGGGGCCCTTACCCTCGGTCAGGAGCTTATGGGCGTTGAAAACTTCTTGCTCACAACTGAGCATATCAGAAAGAGAAAGATCTCCCCATATATTGGAAATGTCGACTTTGATCATATTCATACTCCTTTATAGTAATTATTTCTTAGTCCTCTCAGTATATGTTACCGCAAAACAGGGAAAAAGGCAATGGGAAATGAAAAAATTTTTTTGACCAGTAGAAAAAAATCCCTTTACGGTGTATAATAGATGTATACATTTCATACATACAGGAGAGAAGTGCCATGTCTTATATCTTCGGTGTAGACTTAGGCGGTACAACGGTCAAGTTAGGTCTGTTCCATCGTGACACCTTAATCGAAAAATTCGAGATCCCCACACGGATCCAAAACCAAGGGGAAGCTATCCTCCCCGATATTGCCGAGGCAGTTTCTGCCTGTATGGCACGGAATAGTCTTTCCCTTTCCCAAGTCAAGGGAATCGGTATCGGCGTGCCGGGTCCCGTGGATGATCGTGGAGTCGTCAACTGCTGTACCAACTTAAACTGGGGCGTTTTTAACCTCCACGATACCCTATCCTCCCTTACGGGACTGCCTGTCATGGGAGGCAATGATGCTAACTGTGCCGCCCTTGGAGAATATTACTGCTACGGCGGAACCGGCTCCCTGATTTTTGTCACTTTGGGCACAGGAGTCGGCGGAGGCATTATTTTAGACGGTCAGCTCCTGGGCGGTGCTCACGGTTCTGCGGGAGAAATCGGCCACATTACCGTCCCCGCAAAGGAAAAGCTCCCCTGCACCTGCGGAAAGCAAGGCTGTATCGAGAGCTATGCCTCCGCAACAGGGATCTCCCACATGGCAAAGCTCCGCATGGATCGGGATCTTAGCTGTAAAGAGGTCTTCGATCTGGCAAAGGCCGGAGACAAAGAAGCCGAGGCCGTATTGGAGGAGGTATTTGACCTCCTTGGCGAGGCCATTGCCTCTGCCTGCTGTGTCATCGACCCGGATCGGGTGATCCTGGGTGGCGGAGTCTCCAAGGCCGGGGAATATCTGCGCAAGGGTGTGGAAAAGTATTTCAACATCCATAAATTCCATGCCTGCGAGGGAACGGAAATTTGTCTGTCCCGTCTGGGCAACGATGCGGGGATGTATGGTGCCATGCACCTGATCCGCCGGAAGGGAGCCGAATAACACCCATGACAGAGAAAGAAATCAACGCTATGTCCGCACTGGCCCTTGCCCATATGGGGGATGCGGTTTTTGAATTACAGGTTCGCACCATGCTGTGCGCCGGTGGCATGTGTGTCAACGGCAATCTCCACAGGGAGACCATTGCACGGGTCTGTGCCCCTGCACAGGCAACGTTTGCCGATCGGATCCTGCCCCTTCTCTCAGAAGAGGAGACGGCAGTCTATAAACGGGGGCGCAATGCCCATGTCCGTTCCATCCCCAAGAATGCCACCGCCTCCCAATACGGCAAGGCCACGGGAGTAGAGTCCCTTTTCGGCTGGCTCCACCTCATGGGCAGGCAGGATCGGATCGTAGAACTGTTCCACATGGGACAGAAGGAAGAGGAATAAGCCCATGGCTTTTGATGCAGTATTTTTATCCGCCGTTTTAGAAGAACTACGGGGCAAGCTGATCGGTCTGCGTGTGGAAAAGATCCAACAGCCTGCCCGAGATACGGTTCTTTTCCAGCTCCGCGGAAAGGAACGTCTCCTCCTTTCCGCAAATGTTAACCGTCCCCGGATCCATCTCACCGGGGCCTCTTATGAAAATCCCGCCCAGCCTCCTATGTTCTGTATGCTCCTGCGCAAGCACCTGTCCGGTGGCAGGATCGCAGAACTGAGACAGCCCAAGGCAGAGCGCATGGTAGATATTGTCCTGGATTGCACCGACGAAATGGGCACACCCTGTCAAAAGCACCTGATATTGGAGCTCATGGGCAGGAACTCCAACCTGATCCTCACAGGGGAAGACGGACATATCATCGATTGTCTCCGCCGTGTGGATTTTGAAATGTCGGAGCAACGGCAGGTTCTGCCCGGGCTCTTTTATCGGGAGCCTCCCCGTCAGGGCAGGCTGATCCCCGGCGAAACCACATCCGAGGAAATTACCGCCCTGCTCCACAGAGTAGACAGCCCCAAGAGACTGGATAAATGGCTCATTGATACCTTTGACGGTTTCTCCCCCCTCGTTGCCAGAGAGCTGAGCTACGGTTTCTGCGGAGAGACAGACAGAGATATCCTCACCACAGATCGGAATGCTCTGGGCAGCTACTTGGCAGGAGAATTTTCTCCCAAGGCTTATACCCCCTTCCTCCTGACACTGGAGGGTCAACCCAAAGACTTTTCCTACCGTCCCATTTTCCAATACGGCGGTTATATGCAGGGAGAGACCCCGGAGAGCTTCT
>JAZREB010000365.1:0-5564 GCA_045660585.1 Faecousia sp.
ATCCTGCAGACCAACTCCATGTATTTCTGTCCACTGCCGACGATGCAGAAGAAGACGTTACCATCATTGCAGGCCCCACCCTCTATCTGCCCATGGCCAAGACCCCTGAGGGAGAGGCGGATTCTGCCGCCTATTTGGTCAGCAGAGAGTTCCTCATGGATGCCCTGGATAACGAATTTTCCTTCTCCCGCTTCCTCCACCAAAATGGCTCCATCCTACGGGATCGGGAGGGCTTCTTCAGTTGTGATTCTCCCGGGGACTTTGCGGATCTCATCCCCCTTTTGCGGAAGGATCAGGCCATCCGCCTGGGCTCTCAGGGCGTAGATATCTACGATCCCCACAGTTGTTACGTAGAACCCACCGTCCGTCTGGAAAAGGGCGCTCAGCTCCTGCCGGGTGCCATTATTCGGGGTAACTCCCTGATCCGTTCCGGCGCCGTTGTAGGCCCCTGGTCCGTCATCGAGAATTCCGAGATCGGTGAGGGTGCCAGAGTCCATTCCTCCCGTGTCTGTGCTTCCGTCATCGGGCAGGATGCTTTTGTTGGCCCCTATTCCCACATTCGGGAGGGCACCGACTTAGGTAAGGGCTCCCACATCGGTAGCTTCGTAGAAACAAAGCACGCCACATTCGGCGAGAACACCTGGGCCTCCCACCTGGCTTATGTGGGGGATGCCGAGATCGGCGACAACTGCAACATCGGTTGCGGCACCGCTACCGCCAACTTCGACCGTGCAGAAAAGCATAAAACCATCGTAGGCGACCACGCCTTTATCGGCTGTAACACCGTCCTGGTTGCCCCCGTTCAGGTAGGCAACGGTGCCTATATCGGTGCAGGCTCTACCATCACCGAGGATATTCCCGATAACGCACTGGGCATTGCCCGTAGTCGCCAATCCAACAAAAAGGATTGGTCCGCCAAACATAAGAAAGTCCCGAAATCCGATAATCAATAAGATTACTCCATTGTAATTAGGTCATATATAACAATTTAGAGCTTCTTTGGAAGTTCGGAATAGAGAGGTACTATCATGAATGAAACCGGAAAGAAAATCAAGGTCTTTACAGGAACCGCCCACCCCGAACTGGCTCGCGGTATTTGCACCGAGCTGGGCATCGGCATTGGTGAAGTCACTGTAAAATCCTTCGCTGACGGCGAAACCTGTGTCACAGGTGCAGAGTCCGTCCGTGGCTGTGATGTCTATGTCGTACAGCCTACCTGCAGACCCAGTGTTAACAACAACCTCATGGAACTTCTGGTTATGATCGACGCCTTCCGCAGAGCATCCGCTAACCGTATCACTGCAGTTATTCCCTATTTCGGCTATGCTCGTCAGGACCGTAAGGCAAAGGGCAGAGAGCCCATCACCGCCAAACTGGTAGCTAACCTGATCACCAGTGCCGGCGCTGACCGTGTACTGACCATGGACCTCCATGCCGCACAGATCCAGGGCTTCTTCGATATCCCTGTAGACAACCTCTTCGGCAAGAGCATGTTCGTAAAATCCTACCTCTCCAAGTTCGACGAATCCATCTGCAACCACGACGATTTCTGCGTGGTTTCCCCCGACATCGGCTCCGTCGGCCGTTCCCGTGCCTTCGCCGCCGAGCTCCACATGGGTCTTGCCATTGTGGATAAGCGCCGTCCCCGTCCCAATGTCTGTGAGGTCATGAACATCATCGGCGATGTTAAGGGCAAGACCTGTATCATCTATGACGATATCGTCGACACCGCCGGCACTCTGTGCCAGGCCGCCCAGGCCATTATGGACGCAGGCGCCAAGAAGGTCTATGCCTGTGCTTCCCACGGCGTTCTGTCCAACCCCGCCATCGAGCGCATTGAGAACAGTTGTCTGGAAGAGCTCCTGCTCCTGAACACCATCCCTGCTCCCGCAGATTACACCGGCAATAAGATCCACTATATCGATGCCGCCCCCCACTTTGCCAAGGCGATCAAGTGCATCTTCCACGAGGCACCGATCTCCAACCTCCTGTTCTGATGCTGTTTCGGAAACCTGCCTGCGATTGGATCATTGTCGGCTTGGGGAATCCCGGGGACAATTACAGCCGTACCCGTCACAACGTAGGCTTTCGTACCATTGACATTCTGGCAAGTAAGCTGGGGGTCAAGGTAGACCGAGCCAAATACCGTGGCCTCTACGGTCAGGCCACCTACAACGGGCAGAAGGTGATCCTTCTGAAGCCCCAGACCTTTATGAATCTGTCCGGCCTGTCCGTTATGGATGCCGCCCGATTCTATAAGGTTCCCCCCGAGAAGATCATCGTAGCATTCGATGATATCTCTCTGGATGTGGGACGTCTGCGGATCCGTGGCGATGGCTCTGCCGGTGGTCATAACGGTATCAAGTCCATCATCGGTTCCCTGAACTCCCAGAGCTTCCCCCGGGTCAAGATCGGCGTGGGAGCAAAGCCCCACCCGGATTACGATCTGGCTGATTGGGTGCTGTCCGCCTTCCCCCCCGCAGAGGAAAAGCTCCTGCTCCCTGCCCTGGAGCGAGCCGCAGAGGCTTGCCTGAGTCTCATAGACCACGGTGTTTATGAAACCGCTAACCGCTACAACGGCTCCAAATAGGTACAGCCCCCTACACCGCCACCCCATATCCAACGGGATCCATCCCATAATATATGCTAAAGAGACAAATGCGGAAACCGAACTCCGAGAACGGTTTCCGCCTTGTCTTGTTTATTTTGATTTCACGAAAAGGAGGGACGATTATGGAAACCCTATTACAAATCTTTCAGCACCAGCCGGGCTATGACACACTCCTGCAAACCCTACAGCGCAAGGGGATCGTTGGCTTATCCGGCACCTCTCAGATCATCCGCGCCCATCTCCTGGCCTCCCTGTGTCGCCATACCAAGGCACCCATGGTCATTGTCTGTCAGGACGATACCGTAGCCCAGAAAATTTCTACGGAATTGGGGAGCTTTTTGCAGACCAACGTCCCTCTTCTGCCTACCAGAGATTGGACCTTTTACTGCACCACCGGCGTTTCCAGACAGTGGGAACACCGCCGAATCTCCCTCCTGCAAGATCTGGCTGTGGGACAGTGCCCCCTTCTGGTCACCTCTCTGAAGGCGCTGACCATGCGCACCATGCCTAAGGACATCCTCCTCCACAACACCTTCTCCATCGAAAAGGAAGCCCCCGTCGGCCCCGAGGAGCTGACCGCTTTCCTCGTCCGTTGCGGATATACCCGCGGAGATCTGGTAGAGGGCGTGGGACAATTCTCTCTCCGCGGAGGCATACTGGATGTGTATTCCCCCGGCATGGATAAACCCATCCGAATTGAATTCTATGGGGACGAAATTGACGTGATCAGCATTTTCGATCCCATTACTCAGCGACGGATCGACGAGATCCATGAGTGCTTGCTCCTGCCCGTGGCAGAAACCATCCCCCATTTCCACCCCAAGAAGCTGGCAGGTCTTGCAGAGGATCTGCGCAATCTCCAGGGACGGATCCGCAGGCGGAAGGTGCCCCACGAACAGCTCCTGCGCACCCTGGCAGAGGATGCGGAGGCGCTGGAGCAGCGCGCCTATTTTTCTGCCGCCGACCGCTATGTCTCCCTGATCTACCCGGAATATGCCTGCGCCGCAGACTATTTGTCCCCCGACACGGTTTTATGCTTCTGCGAGCACAGCAACCTAAAGAAAGCCGCCGACATAGATCAAGAAGAAGAGGGGCTCATTTTAGACAACCTCCTCAGTGGTGGTCTGCTTTGCGGAGAGCTGTGTGACTTCAGCCGTCACTGGGATGATCTGTGTATAGACCTTGAGGAAAAGAATCACCCCGTTTTATATCTGGATTCCTTCCTCCCCTCTTCCTATCCCAAGGAGCTCAAGCCTCGGGAGCTTCTCAGCTTTACTGCCAAACAGCTCCCCTCCTACGGCGGAAACCCGGATGTTGTTGCAACAGATCTGGAATTCTACAGCAAGAACGGATTCGGCACTATCGTCCTGTGCGGAACCAAACGCCGTGGAGAAATTCTGCAGGATCTCCTCCGTGAGCGTGGGATCCACAGTAGTTTGGCTCTCCCTCTGGTTCAACTTCCCAAGGCCGGACAGATTCTCCTTGCAGAGGGAACTCTCCCCTACGGCATGGAATACCCTCAGGCCAAGTTGGTCATTCTCACCGAGGGGCAATTAAACCCCCAAACAACAAAAAAGTCGCTCAAAAGAAATCAGAAGCGCTCAAATAGACAGAAATTAGAGACGTTTGCCGACCTGACCCCCGGCGATCTGGTGGTTCATGACGAATATGGCATCGGTCGTTTCCTGTGTATGGAACAGCACATGCAGGACGGCGTTGCCAAAGATTATATTAAAATCGCCTATTTGGGGGACGGCATGCTCTATGTCCCCGCCACCCGTTTAGACCTCATTGCCAAATATATCGGCGGTGGTGAAGACGGGAATGTAAAACTCAATCGTCTGGGTGGCTCCCAGTGGGAAAAGACCAAATCCCGTGCCCGTTCCTCTGCCAAGGATATGGCACAGGATCTGATCCGTCTCTATGCCGAGCGAAAACGACTCCCCGGCTACGCCTTTTCTCAGGACGATGCCATGCAGAGAGAATTCGAGGATAACTTTGCCTATGTGGAGACCGACGATCAGCTCCGCTGTATCGACGAGATCAAAGAGGACATGATGGCGCCCACCCCCATGGATCGTCTCCTGTGCGGTGACGTAGGCTTCGGCAAAACCGAGGTGGCTCTCCGTGCCGCCATGAAGGCCATTGCCGACAGCAAGCAGGTTGCCATTCTGGTTCCCACCACTGTCCTTGCCCAACAGCATTATACTACCGCCATGTCCCGTTTCCATGGCTTCCCCATCCAAATCGGTGTCCTGTCCCGATTCTGTTCCCCTGCCCAGGTCAAGAAAACCCTCGCCGATCTCCGGGCAGGCAACATAGACCTGATCGTCGGCACCCACAAGCTCCTGCAAAAGGACGTGGAGTTTAAGGCTCTTGGGCTCCTGATCGTTGATGAGGAACAGCGCTTCGGCGTGACCCATAAGGAAAAATTAAAGGAACTTTCCAAAGGAATCGACGTCTTAACCTTATCCGCTACTCCCATTCCCCGTACCCTGAATATGGCACTGACCGGTGTCCGTGATCTGTCCACTCTGGAAGAACCGCCCCACGATCGGTTCCCGGTGCAGACCTTCGTTTTGGAGCACAATGATGCCGTTGTTTTCGATGCCATCCGCAGGGAGCTGGAACGTGGTGGACAGGTTTACTATATGCACAACCGTGTCCAATCCATTGACCGCCGTGCCGCAGAGCTAAAGGCCGCCTTCCCCCACGTCAATGTAGGGGTCGCCCACGGCAAGCTCAGCGAGGGCGAGCTCAGCGACACCATGCAGAGCCTCATGGACGGAGACATTTCTATTCTGGTCTGTACCACCATCATTGAGACCGGTATCGACAACCCCAACGTCAACACCCTGATCATCGAGGATGCAGACAAATTGGGCCTTGCTCAGTTACACCAGATCCGTGGGCGTGTTGGCAGAAGCAACCGCCACGCCTTTGCCTATATGAC
>JAZREB010000366.1:0-8508 GCA_045660585.1 Faecousia sp.
CATGTGAACAACGTCATAGTACTTGACCTGACCGATGTCAGAACTGGTGGAGTAGTTGGGAGCGGCGGAGTTGCTCTCGTTCCAGGTAATGATCTTCTTAGCCATTGCAATGTAGTCAGCGGTGTAGATCTTACCGGTAGCGGAGCCCTGGGGATTTGCAGGCTCATCAAGTTCGATGAGGTTTACAGTGCCGGTGGTGTTGCCGTTGTAGATGCCAACAACAACCTGGCAGCACAGGTGGAAGTACTGTGCGGGAGTCACTGCAAGGGGTCCAACCATGATGGTGCCGGGCAGGATGTTGTTATCCATGCTTGCTTTGACCTGTACTGCAGCTGCGATAACAGCAGCGTACCAATCATCGGGTTCGGTGGGAGCGGCAGTTACGTCAACGTCGCCGTAGTGTACAGGCAGGAAGGTCATGGTCTCGGGGAGGGTCTTGTTAGTGTTGTAATAAGCAAGAACCTCTGCGAACAGGTGACCGATGGAGTACATGGTCATGCGGCCTTCGTAAACGTTGGTGCCGTCGGTAGGACGGTTGAAGCTGGTGGGGAAAGAGCCCTGAGAGTTGCCGTACTTAGCAACACGCTCAGCCAGTTCCAGGTACTGAGCCTTGTTCAGGCTGTTACCGGTGCCGTTGATCACGGCCTTGCCGTCGATAGCTTCAACTTCCTTATAGGAAATGACAGTGGTAGCTGCATTGCCCTGTGCCAGTGCATACAGTGCGTTAGCAGCCATCAGGATGTAAGCCTCGGTAGACATATCGCAGTCAGTGAAGCTCAGAGTTGCAGGATAAGAAACGCCGAAATATACGCCGTCGATATCCAGCTGACCCTTCTGAATGCCTGCTTCCAGTGCATCAGCCGCACTTGCAGAAACAGCGGCGATACCGGCAACATCCAGAGAGGCGGGAGTTGCCGCAGATACAGTCAGCATGCTGAACATAGAAATGATCATAGCTACTGCCAATACCAGCGACAAAACGCGGGGATTCTTTGTTTTCATGTGTTTTACTCCTCCTTAATAATATCCAAATAAAATGCGAATGCATTCAACTTGACAAAAGAATCAATAAGTGAGATCCGCTGCGTGGCTATCGGTGTATTCGAAGTTATTCCGATGGTTCTGATAGCCCAGGTAGTTGGGATTATTTACGGGGTCTGCATAGAGCCAACCCTTCTCATTATTGATATTAGGATTTGGAGCATCGGGACAGTAAAGAGCTGAGAAAATATGACCGATGGTGCTACTACTGAAGGTGCAGTTCCAGTGCTCGTATCTACCGGGAACGCCCAGGGAGCGAGCGCAGGCATTGACCAAATGAGCCATGTCACAGCAGTTGCCCTTTCTATCTCTCCAGGTTCCCAGAGCGCCTCTGGAAGAGTTCATGTAGTACTCATAGTCTGTCATATCATTGATATACTCCATGAGATTGAACATAGCCTCATAGGTGGTCTTGGGATCTGCGAATCCGCCATCAGCACCGTTACTGTAATACATTGCAGTCTTAGCGATAGAAATGATGGTCGCATTGGTGGAGGGGCAATTCGTAGTGGGAACCAGATACTTGGAGTATGCGGAAAAATCATTGCCGAAGGCTGCCTGTCCGGGAACGGAAGCCATGGTAGCTGCCCAAGTGGTAATAGCCATACTATCGGGAAGCTTGCCGTTAGTTGCATAGTAGCTCAGAACACGGCAGTACAGATACAATGCACCATGGTGATGGATCTGGCCTAAGGAGCTGTTCATGAAGTTTGCAGCCAGTCCCCCATTGTTATCCATAAACTTAATGGATCTGCCTGCCAAGTCCAGGATCTCGGTCTTAGCCAAGGTACCGGCCTTAACAGTCTCGGAGGGATTGGCAGGTTCCTTAGTGGAAGGAACGCTCAGCTCGCCGGAAGTCTGACCGTTATTAATACCTAAGATAACCTGACATGCCAGATATGTAAACTGTGCATAGGTGCAGGTGGTATTGCCTACAGTAATGGTAGAAGGAAGTGCTCCCTTCTCCTTTACATAGCTCTCAACAGCAATGGCTGCATTTACCACATTGGCATACCAGTCATCCGTCACGACAGCAGAAGAAGAGGATGAGCTATCGGAAGGAGCAGTACTTGCCGTAGTGGGTGCAGTAGTGGGTGCTGTAGTAGGAGCGGTAGTCGGTGCAGTGGTGGGGGTGGTGACATTTTCCACGCTGCCGCTGAAACCGCTAAGGGTAATGTAGTTAGGAATGTCATTATTATTGTTCTTATAGAAGGCAAGAACTCTTGCCATGGTCTCAATAACAGCATAATAATGAACAGCACCTAAATCAGAACTGGTTGTATAGTTGGGCGGCTGGCCATTGTCTAAACAGAACTGCGCGGTACGGCGAGCCATGTCATTGAAGTCAGCCTCATAGATCCGGCCGGACAGAGTGCCCTGGGGATTCTGGGGCTCGTTAAGAGTAGGAACCGTTAACTCTCCGGAAGTCTGTCCATTACTGATTGCATAAACAACAGAAGATGCAAGATAGACATACTGTGCAGGAGTAACAGCAATGGGGCCTACATAAATGGTTCCGGGAAGAACATTGTTATCGACCATGCTGGCCTTTACTTCCACAGAGGCATCAATTACTGCTGCAAACCAATCATCGGGAGCAGAGGGAGCCGGTTCTGTGGGAGTGATCTCAACCTCACCCATATGAACGGGTAAGAAAGAAATGGTCTCAGGAAGGGTCTTACTATTTTCGTAAGAGGCCAAGACCTTTGCGAAAAGGTGTCCGACGGAGTACAGAGTGATTCTGCCTTCATAGACGTTGATGCCATCCGTGGGACGGTTGAAGCTACCGGGGAGCTGCTTTTGCTTCAGACCGTACTTGGCAACACGCTCGGCAAGTTCAACATACTGGCTACGATTCAATTCCGTACCACTACCGTTAAGAGAATCCGTACGAACAAGAGAGACATCCTCATAAGAGAGGGTCTGCCCCTGTGTCTTACCACGAGAAATATATCCGATAGCCTGAGCTGCAAGAAGGATATAGTCCTCAGATCCGACCTCATAAGATCCGATTTTAAGGGTCGCGGGGTAATTGACATCATAATAAACACCGTCAACATCCTGATGGCCTGCTGTAATGCCGGATTCTAATGTAGAAGCTGCCTGTGCAGCAGAACCCGTAAGCGCAGAAATCTCAAACGCCTCAGGTACAGCTGCAGAAGCAGGTAAAACAGCTACAAGAGAAATCAGCAAACTCAGCACTAAAACAAGCGCCAATGAGCGGTATTTTCTCGACATAAAAAAACATACCTCCTTAAAAAATATAAAATTGTTGAATAAGAATACAGTACATCATAATACTACATCCTAAACCATACTAAGTATACCAGAGGTTAAGCAGAATTACAAGAAATACCTGTTCGTCGAATTCCAAGAATTTACGGTGGCATTTTTGTGCTAATTGCCATATATTAAAATTTTTCTAAAAATTTACAACAATTTTGACTCGTAAATAGTCTGATTTTCAGTTTGTCTCAGATAAATTCGAGAACTATCAAGGATAAGAACTCGGTTCATCTCCTCTTGTCCAAATATACGGCAATCGATATAGACGCAACCGGAAGTCTGTTCAATCCTCCAACATTCCCTTTTCCCTACGAGTCATCGTTTTCCTTACGAAAAAGCACTCCCTTTTTTCTCAAGGAAGTGCTTTTAAAAAATTGATAATAAGAAACTTAAGAAACCATAAACACAGCCGGCTTGGTTAACTATTTTGTAAAATACGCTTTTGCACTGTCAGCATATGCAAAGAGGGCTTTACACAGGTCACCCAGCAGTCCGTTTTTATTGTTCCCATAAGTATCGGCACTGTATTGCAAAGTACAAGAAACCGGCTTCTCCCCTACGTATACCTGCGCAGAAATGATTGTTCGGAGTTCCCCTGCAAGCAGGCCATCAAACGAGAAAGCGTAATACCCAAGTGCCGTATTGTATAGCTCCGGATCTGCAACAATAACATGCTTTTCCTTTCCGTCAACACCCTTATAAGTAAGGTGAAGGGTAAGGTCTGTAACCTCTCCATCATATCCGTTTGGGGCGAAGATAAACTTTACAGTGACCTTGGATGCCAGATCCAAAGACTTTCCCTTCCACATAACTGCGGCATCCTCCAAATCGTTTAATACCGTATCGTAACTGTTGAAGGGAATCGTATCTATATCCATAAGATATTCTCTTTGAACCTCTGTCATTGAGGAATCCGCAAGATATTCTGTCCGATAAGACTTATAGATCTGTGCCTTTGTACCGTAGCGAAGAAGTTCTGCGCAAAGTGCCTTTAAATCGGTCGTTGTCCCGGAACGGTTCATTTGGGAATAAGCATAATCCGCAATACTATAATCGTCCGTTGAAGAATAGTAGAACCGACCATTTTTCGTGCCATAAAGCACAGAGCGAATGCGATCGTTCATATTTACTGCGGTGAGCCCGGTCATGGTGAAGTAATAGTAGTCTCCCTGTTCTGTTGGAAGGATCTTTGTAGCCCGGGTCCCTGTTTTTAAATTCCCCTCGTAAATATCCATTTCTGTCAAAGCATATACCGTATTCATATCGTACCCTGAAAGCGCAGACTTTGGTACCGCAAGGTTGACCGAAATATCGCTGGCCAAATTCAAAGTATGATATATTTGAATATTCTCATCGATCATAGGCTCGACTACTTCTACTGCACCACAGTAACATATCCCGTCAACGTAGCTATGGGTATGGCTATCTTCCGGCACATAAATCCGTAGCGCCTCATAAAGCACCTCTTCTGTTGTATCCACCAAGGAAGGCATTCCGACTTTGGAAATGTTAAAAGCACGAATGGAATAGTCCTTCCACCATTCCTCCGTTACAACAACGTAGGATGCTGTAGAAATATCCTCTCGGTCTACTTGCACAGTGTCTGTCACCCATCCTTCGGGACGGTATTGCCACCCCTCTGCCAACATGATCACAGAATCAACAGGAAGAACTTCTTTTGTAAAGCGAGGTGTTGCGATAAAACACATACTGTTGTATGCGTTTGTAATAATTTGATTATAAGATTCCCTGCTCGTCGGGTTCCAATAGCCGCCAATGGTCATTTGAGGTCGTAGCAACAGATAGCCTTCTGTAGGAGCTTCTTCTACCGGCGCCGATCTCGTTAGAAAGCCGGATAATGTTAGAGCGAGGTTCAGAGGACCGTCCCACGACATAAGATTCACATTGCAGTTGTCCACTCTGAAACTGCGAGCCTCTGCCAATTCATCCGCTGAAATATTTGCGGTATAGTTCCCATCAAGAAGCTCCAGGGTCAGGTCAAGGCTACCATCCTCTTTCTGAGCAAATGACATTGACCACTGTACATCTCGGAAATGGTTATACGTCAGTGCTGTATCGGAAAGTAGCTGACGGTATAGGTATCCATTAAGGCATAGATATACCCTTCCATACATGGGATCCAGCACGATACCGAAAGCAGTTACTTCCGATTCATAGGATGCAAAGGTGACGGCAACCTTAGTACTACCATTGGAGGTTGCATAGTTTCGATAGTTTGACATATTGTCAAAATACAATGTTGCACCGTCTAAATTCAGTCTTTGCTTCATCTCAGCCCCGGTCAGCGGCATAGCTTCCCGAAAATCAAAGTGAAGACCGTCGCAGTATACATCCTCCCAATACTGCAGGTGTTCCCCATTCCTTAAGAATCGGATATCTTCCGACCGGAACGAAGTGATGTCCGGTGTAGCATCTCCCCAGCCGACCAGATCGAAGGAAAGCGTAGGATTCCCACCCGCTGCCGCAAAATAAAGGTAGCAGTTTGTAGGGTCAAAGTTGTCTCTACGTAAAATATATGCCGCATCCAATACGGCATTCAGACTTTGACCGCAAATTCTTATGGTCAATAAATAATCCCCGTCCGGCAGTATTTGCATCTGCACAGACCATTTCCTCCCCGTCAAGGTCGATGCTTTCAGGAGCTCGTCTTTTATGAGAGGCGTAGGATCCTTGGTCAATCGGTCCGTCGTGCCTGACGTCGGTGTTGCGGCATATACCGCACCGTTTTCAAAGTCAAAAATCAAGCCAAAAGCATTTCGCTCATAACCACCGGGACCAAAGGAAAGTGCGATCTTAGATGGATCCCCGCTTGTTCCATGGTTTTCATAACCCTTTAGCTGATCGAGCTGTAAATAGAGATTCTCCAATGATATGGGAACGTTGATCCCCTCGCAGGTCGTTGTGACGGCATTTGTGAAAGAGAATCGCAATCCATGATGCAAAGGTGCCTCCTCTACTTGCACATACTTGCTCCAAGAAACGGTGGCTGTATTGATTTGATGAGCGGTTCCATTTCGGAGCAGTGCATGACTTGCGTTTGCAACCGTCAGCCCCTCGTTTTCTGTGCCTACGCCCGCAACAGCATACACACCCATTGCATCGTAGTCCAATGTTATGGTAAAGCATTCTACTTCTCTCTTTGTGCCTCTGCAAATCACGTTTCCCGTCAGAAGGTCCGTGACAGTAAATCGGTCATATTTGCTAAGGTCCATACTCTCAAAGGGTATGGTCACTGTACTCGTAACTGCTGTACGGCCGGGGTTCCGGTTGCCTACGATCACAATACCGGTATGATCGTAATATCTGGCATATGCCTGGAGGTTTAATTCCCCGGTGGTATCTACCTTACAAATATTGACATTCCGATGATTTTCCGGGAAGTATTCAAATACATCATGATACTCCCGACGGATCCGAATCAGTGCCTTCAGTTCCTCGTAAAAGTCTCGATTCAAATTCATGGATAGATTGCACCACTTCGTTTTGTCAAAATAAAGGCGGATGCCTGAGGGTGTGGAGCGGAACTCATCACCTAAATACCACATAGGAATGTAGGATGAAAAGATTCCTTGGTAACCTATATCCAAAAGATTGTTTTGGAAGGAAAAATAGTAGCTGTCGTGGTTGCTGAAATTATAGGTGTAATACTTGTAAGTGCCACCTGTTTGAGCGCTTTGCCGGGCAGGTGTGCCGGAGATCGTACCGTTTTGGATGGCATCAACGATATTATATCCTTCTTCCGTAAAGAATTCTTTATCGTCTTTTTGGTGTTCACCGATGGCCGCAGAAGTGGTACTATAGCCACTATAGTTCATAACGCCGTACTGTTCCATATCATAGGCACCGCTACGATCGTTTGCAGACTCTCCGATATAGACTAAATTTCTGCCACTTTCACGGATCGCAGTACGCAAAGCCTCACAATTTTCTACGCCTGCATAGCTCGGTTCGCAGTCATATAGAATCCCATCTATCCCGGTTGTTTCGATGATACTCAGGAGTGTATCTCGATACCATGCTCTAAACTCATTGTTCTCCCAGTCCCATGCCTTACCGCCCCAAATTTCGGAACCGGTGTACCATTGAGGATGCTGCTGGTAAATGGGAGAGTCACAAGTGGTTCCCCATGTAATTGCGTTAAAAATAACATAGATATTTCGCTTGTGGGCTTCGTCTACAAAATCGGCAAATTTTTTCCAGCCTAATTCATAATCCGTTGTGCCTGTAATGGCCGGATCTATAGATTGCAATCCCAAATTGACATAGTGATTCCCCTTTGTGCCATCATTCTTAGTCCCCGGTTCTCCAACAGATGTGATCCAAATACAGTTGACCCCCATCTCTTGTATGTGATCCAAAACCGGTATTGCCCCTTCCAATGTACCTTCCTTGGTCGCGTTGGGAATATTCACTTCCATAATAATAGCTGACTTCAGCCATGTGGGGGTGCCGTTACTATCCACAGATACTTCTGTAGATGGCATATATGTAGGCATCAAATATCCATTATCCAAACTTTCGGGGACACAACGGCGATTGATGGCCATAAAGTCCAAGCTGAGAGTCGTGTTATTTTTTGCAGACATCAAATAGACATAACAGTCCTCAGGGCGAAATTCAGGATAATTCGTTACAAGAGTCTCTGCAACAGTAGCACTGTGGCGTTTACCACCAATTTCAATGACAACTTGAAAGTTTCCGTCCGAAGAAACAGAAAAGTCTACAGACCAGCTCTCCCCTGCCATATTCTCATAAAGGAAGTCCTCACCGGTAAAAATCGGCGATCCAACAGCAGAAACTCTGCTTGTATTAACCGTTCCGTTTTGTACTTCCGGATTTGCAACATAAATATTGCCTTTATCAAATTCAAAGATCAAACCAAAACAGCTCCGAACCAATCCCCCGGTACCAAAGGTAATGGCAAAACGTCCGGGCTTGCTTTGATCAGTTGTTGATAAGTTAGAAAAATAGAGACGCAAACCTTCCAGAGAAACCGGGGAAGTGATTCCTTCCGTCACAGAGTGAGCTGCATTGTTAAAGTCATAGTGTAAGCCGCCATCGGAGAGCGGAGATACTTTTAGCCACTTCTGCCAATCGGTCAGTGTCTGTTCATAGTTACCGGTTCCCAAAAGCAGCGTATCCGACTCTTCTATCAATTCC
>JAZREB010000367.1:0-3555 GCA_045660585.1 Faecousia sp.
GTTGAGGAGCTTGCGGTTGTTGACACGGATGACAAAGCGCTTCAGGCCGAAGCGGCGGAAAATGGTGTAGATGATAGAGGGGATCTCTGCCTCATTGAGGATATCTAACTTGCCATCGCCGATGATGTCGATGTCAGCCTGATAGAATTCACGGTAGCGACCTCTCTGAGCCCGTTCGCCACGGTAGACCTTGCCGATCTGGTAACGACGGAAGGGGAATGCCAGCTCACCTGCGTGGATGGCAACATACTTTGCAAGGGGAACGGTCAGGTCAAAACGCATGGCCAGATCGCTGTCGCCCTTCTGGAAACGGTAGATCTGTTTCTCGGTCTCACCGCCACCTTTTGCAAGGAGGATTTCCGCAGACTCCAAAATGGGAGTATCCAGAGGGGTGAAGCCGTAGAGCTCGTAGGTTTCACGGAGGATCTGCATCATCCGTTCCAACTGTTTCTGGGGTGCGGGCATGAGCTCCATAAAGCCCGACAGGGTACGGGGTCTGATTTTTTCCATAGTTATAGTTATCCTTCTGTAAAAATTAACTCTTCTAAATTGTAGTAGCCGGGAGCCTTCTGTGCAAGGGACTCGGCGGCACGGAGAGCACCGGCGGCAAAGATCCGACGGGAGCTTGCCTTATGGGTCAGCTCCAAACGCTCATCCTCTCCGAAGAACAGCACACTGTGTTCTCCTGCTACAGTACCACCACGGAGGGCGAATACGCCGATCTCGCCCTTGGTACGTTCTCCGCAGATACCCTCTCTGCCACCGATCACTGTAGCGGTGCCGGCAGGATCCAGTTCCTGCAGAAGGGTCTTAGCAGTGCCACTGGGGGCGTCGATCTTCTTGTTGTGGTGGAGTTCAATGATCTCCTTATCCCAATCTGCCAGTACGGGAGCGTAGTCCCGGAGGATCCGACGGAGGACAGCGATGCCGGTAGAATAATTGGATGCCCAGATCACGGGAACGGTTTGAGAAAGCTCCTGCAGAACTCCGAAATCCGGGTCTGTGTAGCCCGTGGTACCGCTGACCAGAGGGGTGCCCGTGCGGCGGATATATTCGGCGACTTTAGGCAGTGCGCCTACGCCGGAAAAGTCGATACAAGCGTCTGCCTTGGGCGCGGTGTCATATCGTTCGGGACAGGTGATGTCTGCCCAACCGATGACTTCCCAGCCCTTGGCAAGGGCCAGTTCTTCCAGCATTTTGCCCATACGGCCGTAGCCACTTAAAAAGATCTTCATGCCTTATTCCTCCACGGGAAGACCTGCGGCCTTCATGATCTGAATGAGCTTTGCTCGATTGGCCTCTGCCATGGGGTACAGGGGCATACGGTAGTGACCGGCCTACAGACCCATGAGGTTCATAGCTTCCTTCACGGGGATGGGGTTGACCTCCATAAACAGGCCGTTAATGAGATCCAAGTAGCGGAGCTGAGTCTCCAAAGCCTGTGCGTGGCGACCTTCTAAATAGTCCTTGACCATGTTATGGACTTCCTTGGGCATGATGTTTGCCCAGACGGAGATGACATCCCTGGCACCTACGGACATGAGGGGGACGGTGATATCATCGTTGCCGGAATACATGGCAAAATCGTCGGACAGGTAACGGGCAATCTCCATGGCATAGCTCATGTCACCGCTGGCTTCCTTAATGCCCATAACATTGGGATGGGTGGATAGACGGCGGACACAGTTGGGGGAGATCTTACAGCCGGTACGACCGGGTACGTTGTAGAGAATGATGGGGGTAGAGGTAGCCTCTGCCGACATCATGAAATGACGGTACATGCCCTCTTCGTTGGTCTTGACGTAATAAGGGCTGATGCATAACAGGGCATCGGCGCCCATCTGGGAATAGATCTCGCTCTTTTGCTTCATCATGGCGCTGGAATTGGAACCACTGCCTGCTACAACGGGGATACGATCCTTGGCGGCCAGCATGACGGTTTCCAGAGTCTTGATGTCTTCTTCTAAGGTGGTGGAGGCAGTCTCGCCGGTGGTGCCTAAGGCAACAATGGCATCGGTACCCTGCTCAATATGCCAGTTGACCAGCTCACGGAGTCTGCCGTGATCTACGCTACCGTCGGCATTGAAGGGAGTAACGATTGCGACCATGGAACCGGTTAATAATTTCATAATCCTTCCTCCTGTCTTTAAAATAGGGGTAAAAACAAATACTGTGGCTATCATACAAATACACACCATAAATATATCACCAAATAGGAAAAAAAGCAAGAACTTTATGTAGAGTAAGGACATAAGAAAAGGACTGTAGAAACAGGAGCGTTGCTACAGTCCTTAATGTAAAAAATGGGAATTAGAGGAGGCCGGCGGCCTTCATGATCTCAATAAGCTTTGCGCGGTTGCCTTCTGCCATGGGGTACAGGGGCATACGGTAGTGACCTGCATTCATACCCATGAGATTCATAGCTTCCTTTACGGGAATGGGGTTAACTTCCATAAACAGGCCGTTGATGAGATCCAGATAACGGAGCTGTGCCTCTAAAGCCTGTGCATGGCGACCTTCCAGATAGTCCTTGACCATGTTGTGGACTTCTGTGGGCATGATGTTTGCCCAGACGGAGATGACACCCTTTGCACCAACGGACATAAGGGGCACGGTGATATCATCGTTGCCGGAATACATGGCAAAATCGTCGGACAGATAACGGGCGATCTCCATAGCATAGCTCATGTCACCGCTGGCTTCTTTAATGCCCATAACATTGGGATGGGTGGACAGACGGCGGACAACGTTAGAGGAGATCTTACAGCCGGTACGGCCGGGGACGTTATACAGGATGATAGGTGCGGAATCGGCATCCGCAGACATCATGAAATGGCGGTACATGCCTTCTTCGTTGGTTTTGACGTAATAGGGGCTGATACACAGCATGGCATCTGCACCCATTTTGGTGAAAATCTCGCAGTTGCTCTTCTGGGTGTAGCTGGAGTTGGAACCACTGCCTGCAACAACGGGGATACGACCATTGGCGGCCTTGAGGATGGTGTCCAGGGTCTTGATATCCTCTTCTAAGGTGGTGGAAGAGGTCTCACCGGTGGTACCCAGAGCCACGATTACATCGGTGCCCATTTCTACATGCCAGTTGACAAGCTCCGTGAGCCTGCCGTGGTCTACGGAGCCGTCGGCATTAAAAGGGGTAACGATGGCGACCATGGAGCCGGACAGCGGAGTGAAGTTTTTAGCCATAATTTATTCCTCCCGGGAATATGGGAAAGAGGCAAAAGTCGATCTGACTCCTCTTCCCAATTTATATACAAATTTGTTTTATAAATATACCATTGATTGGGGGAAAATGCAAGTGCTTTATAAAGAAAAAAAGAGAAAAAACGCGGAATAACAAGGCTATCAATGTAAATGCAAAAAATAAAATTGAAAATGGAAAATGTATAAGAAATACAAATTATGCATAACAAGCCAAAGCAACACTTGGACGGTTGACAACTGATAGTTGCACAAATTCCGATTTATCGAACTGTTTACCGATGCGGTAGGCACTAAAGCCTCCCTTGTGTAAAGGGAGGTGGCACGGCATAGCCG
>JAZREB010000368.1:0-7760 GCA_045660585.1 Faecousia sp.
AAGGACTATGCAGGTGGGAATATTCTGCATAGTTTGAATATTATGATCATTCCTCGGATCAATCCCGACGGCTCCTATAAATTCCAGCGGAATAATACGGCAAACGGTATCAATTTGAATCGTGACTATCTGGTGGTCAAGAGCTCCGAGGTAGAAATGGTGTTGGAAGCCTACAATGCATTCCTTCCCGATGTTGTTATCGATGCCCACGAGTGGACTCCCGATAAGACTTCAGGCACAGGCGTATTTGATGATCTCCAACTTTGGGCGGCAGGTAGTCTCAATAATGATTCCGGTCTGTTGGATACTTCTATCGATATGATGGAAACAGCTTTTGCCGCCGCACAGGAGCAGGGGATCCGTCCTTACTTCTATCAGGGGGTCATGACCTTCGGCGCCGGTAGCAACTCCATCGGCCCTTGGTACTATGGGCTCCGAGGTTCTCTGGGCTTCTGCGTGGAAACGCGGGGAATTGGCATTGGGTGGATGAATTTTGAACGGCGAGTGATATCTCAGTATTTCGCCGCGGAGAGCATTATCCAATATACTGCCTCTCACGCCACACAGATTCGCTCCCTGGTGGAGCAGGAACGGGTACGGATCGCAGAAGTAGGGGAGACCTATGAGGAAAGTGATAAACTGGTTCTGCAACATAAATCCCGTTCCTATGGCAAGGCATACTCCCGTCCCACCATCAGCACCTATTCCAACAAGGTCACCAATGCCAATGCTACTGCGACTCCCACGATCTACGATGTAGCAGGACGTACTCGTACACGTCCTACGGCTTATGTACTTCAGTCGGGAACCACGAACCTGAAAACAGTTTTAGCTACTTTGGACAAGCATAATATCAGATATATCCAATTGGAGGAAAGTCTGTCCCTGCCTGTACAGCAATACAGCGGAAGCGGTAGCAGTGCTTCCTTAGGGAGTGAAAAAACCGTCACATTCCGTGCAGGATCCTATGTATTCCCCATGGACCAGGTAGGGGGAAATGTTCTGGCAATGCTGATGGAGCCGGATGTCAATGATACTGCCTCTCCTTCTGAGGCATTGTCTACCTTCGTGCAGAAAAAGACCTTGAGCGCATCTGCGATCTATCGGTATACCGGCTCTCTGGATCTGTTTGCAGAAGACTTTGCGGTGACCTTCTGTCAAGAAGACGGCGCTGTTCTGGAAGTTGCCACTGTCAAAAAGGGAGAAACCGCAGTATTTACCGGGCAGACACCTACAAAGGATTATACCGAGGAAGTACACTATGTTTTCAGTGGTTGGGTGAATAAAGACGGATCTCCCGCAGTGCTGAGTGATATTACAGAGGAAGCTACGTTCTATGCCTCCTTCAGCACTGAGGTACACAGCTACAGTCGGCAAACAGAGGTGGAGCCTACATGTACCCAAAACGGGACGGAGCGCTATGCATGTGTCTCTTGTGGGCGAACCTATTATGAATCTACGGATCTGTTACCCCATGTTTCGGAAACGGTCAATGGGAAGGAAGCAACCTGCAGTACTCCCGGATATACCGGCGATGAGGTGTGTGCTGTATGTAATACTATTCTGCGGCAGGGGCAAGTGATTCCTACGTTGGCCCACAGTGCTGTTCCCGTCCCGGGGAAGGAAGCCACCTGCATGAGTTCCGGCTTAAGTGACGGCGAGATCTGCGGTGTCTGTGGTCTCACACTGATTCCACAGCAAGCACTGCCCCGTCTGGGACATAGCTATAGCTATACCGATTTGGAAAGCGGGAACCATAGAGCGATTTGTAACCGCTGTGAGAGAGAAAATACAGAATCCCACAACTATGAAAATGGGGTCTGCGTATGCGGAGCTACTTACATCATAGTGGACAGTGCCATAAAGATCAACCATACCCTGAATCTGGCAAGTGATATTTCTGTGAATCTGGTTGTTTCCAAGGCGATCCTTGCGGGATTTGATATGGAAACGGTCTACATCCTTGCAGAAGTAGAGACCGAAAGGGAAATAAAGCCCATGAAGATCTTGCCCACAGAACAGGGAAACTACTATTACTTCACCTTAGAGGGGCTTACTGCGGCCAATATGACAGATCGGATCCGGTCTGTGTTATACGGCATCAAGGATGGGCAAGCCTATCGCTCCCCAATAGATGATTACAGCATTGCAGACTATGCCTATTCCCAGATGAAAAAGACAGACTCGGCACGCAGTCTGAAAACTCTCTGCGCAGATCTGCTCCGTTATGGCGCAAAGAGCCAGATCTTTAAGGGTTATGCGCCGGATCGGTTGGCAGATGCCAATATGACCGAGGAACAGAAGACCTACCTCAGCAGTACCGAAAATGTAACCTTCGGCGACACCAATCGGCTACTTGAAGATCTGGAGCATGCTACAGTTACTTGGGTAGGAAAAGCCCTGGATCTGGAGTCCAAGGTTTCCTTAAAACTGATTTTCTCCCCCGGAGATCACGCAGAGGTGACAGAGGGGCTGACCCTCCGTGTTCGCTACGCTGATACAAAGGGTGCAGAAAAGACCTTGATCCTGTCAAATCCCGAACAATACAACGAGGGTATGGGCTATTATGCCTTTACCGTGGATACCCTCCTTGCCGCTGAGCTCCGATCTGTGATCTCTGCACAGATTTATGACGGCGAGACTCCGGTATCCTGTACCTTGCAGTACAGCGCAGATACCTACGGTAATAACAAGACAGGTGCGCTACTGGATGTATGCAAAGCCCTCTTTGCCTACTCTGACAGCGCAAAAGCCTACTTTGCCGGCTAATTTTTCAACCTAAACCCAAAGGCTCTGTTGCGGAAATTCCAACTTCCCCAACAGAGCCTTAAAGCATCTTCAAATTCCCGTTTAGCGCTCCCTTGGAGCGAATGATATTCCCCACAGTCGCAGGGAATGATATGCCTACGGCATGATATACCCCACCATGGCGGGGCTGGAATGTGTGCCCTGAAGAGCACGGATTATAAAAAAGGACTGAAAGGAACAAAATTCGTTTTTTATAGTCATCTCTCCTGTTGTGTTATTTGGTATATGCCGGGTTGTCAAATCAACTGCGTACTGTTGCAACGGTAGCCGATTTGATCTTCGACCCCGGGCGTTACGAAAAAAATCCGTCACCCCTGAAGGGGGGAGGTCTGTGGAAACGCTGACCGGGGTCGGCGTAAGGTAGGGGTGGAGCTACGGCAAACTGCCCCCGGCAGTTTGCTTTGGGTGCGGTGCAGACTTTTGGTTCTAATAAATTTTGCCCTATTTTGACCGTTTTACCGCAATTTTTGACACCTCAGGAGGTAATTGCGCGGTAATAGGAGGTAATTTTGCGGTAATTATATGCAATACATAACACGACTTCACATCGCTGATGGAAAGATGAAATGATGGAAGGTGTTGTTATGAATCAGTGCTATGAAGGTGGAAGCGATTCACCAAAATAAGGGAAAAAGACGAAAGCCCGGCACCGGCTGCCTGCACCAAATCAATGACCACTTATGGGAGGGAAAGTATTCCCCTCGAAATGCCTACGGAGAACGAATCTCCAAAAATGTGTATGCCAAAACAAGAGCCGAATGCGAGAGAAAGCTTGGTGCGTTGATCGCTCGAATGAACAAAGAAATAAATATCGAAAGAATGAAACTTATGGAAGAAAAGCATGCTGAAGGCTACATTGTCAAACATGTAAAGAAGGCAAATTAAATCCACAACTTAATTTTTACCCCACAGGATGGATATACATAGGATGTATTTCTGTCCTGTGGGGTTTTTGTTTTATTCGGAAATTGTATGTACATAGCTGTGGTTGAAAGACTGCGGCTTTTTTATTTTGCTCAGAAAGGAGGAACTTTATTTGAGCCCATGCAAAATCACTGCAATTACAAATCAGAAAGGAGGTGTTGGTAATGGAAAGTTAAACATTATGAAAAGTCCCTCCTTAAATGTGTTGTCGTTCCAGTACAAGACCTCGGAAGGACTTTTCATAATTATTTGTCACTTGCCAAGGCTCTTGAGCCAGTCCATTAAATCATCGTTTTTGTTCCATGCGGTTTCCTCCGGTTCGGGCGAAGGGCTCGGATATGCCAACATTAGCGCTTCACGTTTGAATCGTTCGTCGGCACGGGCATAGACTTCGGTAGTGCTCACATCAGCATGCCCCAGCAAGTCCCGTATATAGATCAAATTTACTCCGGATTGCAGAAGATGCATGGCCTTGCTGTGACGCAGAACATGAGGCGAAACGGCTGTTTGAGGAGAAATGCTGCCAAAGGCTTGGGCCTGTGCCACATACTTGTTGAGGATATAGGCAACACCGGCTCTTGTGAGTTTTCTCCCTTCACGATTGCAAAACAAAGGATATCCGCCATGTATGGTGTAGTTCGGATCGCGTTCCTCTAAGTATGTCCGTAACAGTTTTTCTGTTGGAGCCATGATGGGGACGAAACGCACCTTGTTTCCTTTCCCGGTCAGGCGAATCACTGTAGGGCTGGAGAGCCGGACATCACTAATTGTAAGATCAGCCAGTTCTTGCACACGTGCTCCGGTGTCATAGAGAAGACTTAGCATTGTAAGATCGCGCCGACCTGCTGTGGTATCGGTTTCTATTTGTGCCAAAAGTGCCCGGATTTCATCCAGTGTAAGGTAGGACATAACTTTTTTCTGTGCTTTTTTGTTCGGAATAGAAATAATTTCCTGACAACGCTCCAAGGACTGCGGTGCTTCGTATTGCAGATAAGAATAAAACGCACGAATTGCTGCAAGGCGACTGTTTCTTGTGCCAGTGGAGCATCCTCGGCTGGATTCCAGCCATTTTAGAAACCCCTCTATCAGATGACGATCGATTTGCTCCAATGTCAGCTTGTGAGGAGGAAGTTTGCACTCATCCCGGCAATAAATCAACAGCAAAGAAAAGGCGTCCCGGTAAGAGCGAACAGTATTGATGCTGCATCCGGATTGCCCCGGAAGGTAAGAGCCAAGATAGCGGCTGAGATGCATTGCAAAATTTGTTGGCTTCATAGATCATCACCGCCCGGAATCACATAGGCACAGGAAGTTTCTACCTGCCGTACCACATTCGGATACAATTCAGCGGTCAAGCGCAGATACTGGGATGTAGCATGCATAGATTTATGCCCCATAAAAACAGAAAGCACCGGCAGCATAGAAGTCAGATCCTCGCCCTGCTCTACCCATTTTTGCAGCGTATGAACTGCAAATGTATGTCGAATATCGTGCAGGCGTGGTCCATTTCCTTTTCCGTTGTAAGGAATACCGGCGTCCCACAGGATTTTACGGAATCGATGGTAAACAGTGTTAGGGCTTAAAATCGTTCGATCCGGAGCTGGGAAAAAGAAGTCGTTCTCTCGTAGCCAATATGCTGTATCATTGCGATACGCGCGCATCCGCTTCAACAATGACTCTGAAACCGGAATCAGCCTATCTCTCCCGTTTTTTGCCTCACGGATTGTGAGAATACCTTTCTCCAAGTCAGCATCTCGGCACTGAAGTCCAACAGCTTCGGAAACACGCAAACCGCAGCCGTACAGTAGCCGCAAAAGAATGGCCATTTCCTTATGAATGTCTCTGGCTTGGGCGACGAAAGGCACATTATCCGCAGCCTGAAACAGTTTTTCTATCTCATCGTGTGTGAAAATATAAGGTGTAAAGGTGCCTCGTTTCCAGTGGCAAGAGGGCAATTTGTCGACTTTATACCCTGTCAGATCCAGATATTTTCCGAACTGATTCAGAATGGTGATACGGTGCAAACGGCTTTTGGTAGCCTCTCCTTCTCTTGGTGCGATCCAGGCTGTTGCCAATTCTTTGCTCAAGACAGGCTCTGTCAGGTTGTATCGCTCTGTAAAACGGCAGAAACGGCTTAGAACCTTTGCCTCGGATCGATATTTGTAACCTTGAGCCTGTTTGTAGGAAATAAAGTCCTCCGCAAGCTGAGCAAAAACGCCACTCATAGTAATCGGTGTGGTAGTGATCATCTTCACACCTCCAAGGCACAGCGGCGCAGCTTGTCGATGCCAATCGTGAGATAAACCGCAGTTGTTTCAGTTGTGGCATGACCAAGGATCTCAGAAATAA
The DNA here is from genome assembly GCA_045660585.1 of Faecousia sp. Taxonomy (GTDB): domain Bacteria; phylum Bacillota; class Clostridia; order Oscillospirales; family Oscillospiraceae; genus JAZOXB01. The sequence continues at coordinate 6,082 of JAZREB010000368.1, forward strand.
CCGGAAGCGGAACGTTTTCTTCCAAAAGTCTGCTGGCTAAACTATGGCGAAGAGAGTGAGGCCCACGCTTCTTTCCCGGAACCGTCAAACCAGCCTTATGGATATACCCTGAAACGATTCTATAAAGCGAACTGGGATGGAATGGCTTAGCGGGTAGCTTTTGACTAAGAAAGACGGTATTGCCGTCAAAATCCGGTCTGCCGTATTTCAAATAATCAATTACTGCAAGGCCAACATCTTCCAGTAACGGCAACGACAAGGGTCGCCCCGTTTTATGCTGTGTAAGTGTCAAACGATTGTGCTCCCAGTCAAAGTTTTCAAAGCACAGGCTACTGACATCGCCGGCACGGAGCCCAAGCCGTGTAATAAGAAGCAAGATTGCGTAATTGCGTTTACCGACCGGATTGCTTCTGTCAACGAGGCCGAGCATCTTCATTACCTCTTCGTAAGAATAAGACGAGGGAATACGAGCGCGCTTTTCGTAGTGAACATTCGGGGCATAGCTTGTCAGGTTGTCAGGATGGTACTGATTTTTCCAGCAGAACTCCATAAATTGCCGCACGGTTCTCATCATATGGTCTTTGCTTTGGTTGCGGAATCCGCAGATATACCGCAGAAATCCTTGGATATGCGGCCCGTTTATCTGCTCAATCATAACTACACCTTGACCTGTGAGATACTGGAAAAACCTTTCCAGATACAAGCCGATTGTCCCCATATTTCGCTCAACAATGCCAGTAAAGCGCCGTGCCTCCAGAAACTGCTCTGCCACCTGCCGGAATGGCTCCGGGATATGGTAATTACGGTTTCGGTGGCGAACTGTGTACATCCCGTGCAGCTGAAATTCTGACAACATGTTCAAGTCCAGCATCCGGACACGGTTTGTTTTGCTCAATGAATCTTCTATTTTGACCCCGTATTTTTCATCCAAAAAACGAAGACCAACATCCAAGCTGTATTCCCGAATCCCGTTTATACTCATAAATTCTATTAACTGATTGGTGGTGCGATTAAATTGTTTTATCCTACTTTTGCTGTACCCATTTTTCTCAAGCTGTTCCCTGAGCCGGACAATACTGTCCCTGAAATCTATAGTTGCCATGATAATACCTCCATATTGATTTGCCTCTCGGCTACTAATATTTTCCGGTATTATGCAAAGTTCTGCAACAAAAATTCCAGCATTCATCCAGCTTTTTCGCCTCAGCTTTTCATAATCACTTGCTTTCCATTACCGACGTTATGCGAAGCTTCGCATAATGTTGGAAAAACAACAACCACGGCGAATTTGGGAATCGGCCTTGCCAAGCAAGGAAAGCGAGTATTACTCGTGGATGCGGACCCGCAAGGCAGTTTGAGCGTTAGCCTTGGCTTGCGTGATCAGGATGCTCTAACGGAAACTCTTGCGACGGTTATGAGTGCAGAAATGGAAGATACGGAACTTCCTATAGATCACGGAATCATTCATCATGGGGAAGGCGTTGACTTGCTACCTGCGAACATTGAATTGTCCGGTGTAGAACTGAGTTTGTTCAATGCTATGAGTAGAGAAACCATTCTTCGGACGGTCTTGAATCGCTTACGACCCCATTATGACCACATCTTGATAGATTGTATGCCCTCTCTGGGACTTATGACGATCAATGCTCTATCTGCCGCAGATTCCATAATTATCCGCA